>JAUNRY010000084.1 GCA_030539475.1 Bacteroidia bacterium
ACCTCGAAGATAATGGGTGAAGAGTTGTTGTGAGTTTTCGATGCCCAGCAAAGATACAAGTTGTTTTTTATGTAAATCTATTAGTCGATTATTATATTTGCATAAATTTTGCTCATTAATCGATAAAGTCATAATTCTTTGCTCAACGCTAAATACTCTACGCCCAACATTAAAAAATCCACACTTCGGGTTCAAGCATTACGCCGAATTGTTGAAAAACTGTGTTTCGAACTTCGTTTACAAAATCAGCTATTTCGCGGCCGTTTTCGGTTCCATGATTCACTACAATGAGCGCATGATGCTCGTAGGTTCCCACATCGCCTTTTCGTTTTCCTTTGTAACCCGCCTTTTCGATAAGGTAAGCGGCCGAAGTTTTAAAGCTGTCTTCTCCGGCGTTGTAAACGGGCGCATCGGGCAGGAGAGCGAGCAGTTTTTCTTTTTCTTCCTTCGTCAGAATGGGGTTTTTGAAGAAACTTCCGGCGTTGGGCAACGCTTCGGGGTGGGGCAGCTTTCGTGTGCGAACGTTGATAACCGCTTCCCTTACTTGCTGTAACGACGGGTTGGGATTGTCTTTCAGTTCCAAACTCAAATCGACGTATTTTTCAACGTACGAAAACGATTTCTGCAACCTGAAAACTACCGAAGTTACCGCGTATTTCCGTGTTTGCTTGAAAATGCTGTTCCGATACGTGAAATCGCATGCCGCGTTGGAGAAATTCTTGATGTTTCCGGTTTCGGTTTCTACTGTTTTCACGCCGATAATTACATCGTTTACTTCCGCGCCGTACGCGCCGATGTTTTGTATGGGCGCCGCGCCCACCGTTCCGGGAATGAGCGACAGGTTTTCTATTCCGGCATATCCGCGTGAAACGCAAAAGCCTACAAACGCGTCCCAGTCTTCCGACGCTCCGGCTTCAATCTCCACCCAATCGGCATTTTCTTGCAGAATATCGATGCCGCGGATCTCGGGTTTGATAATTAATCCGTCGAAATCTTGCGTGAAAAACAAGTTGCAGCCGTGTCCGATAATTAATTTGTTTTCGGATTTGCAGGCGGCGAGTATTTCCTGCAATTCTTCCACGGTTTTGGGTTGTGCGAACAGTTTCGCTAATGCTTTCGTGCGGAAAGAATTGTAGGGCTGGAGCTGTATGTTGTGTTGGATGTTCATTTTGGGAGCTGCGATTTCCAAATCGCAGAAATTTTTTATTTTTTTCGGGTTGTAGAGACATGGCATGCCGCGTCTCTACCTATAAATTAGAAACACGCACGGTTTTTTGTGCATATCGGGCAAAGACGCACGGCCGTGCGTTTTTACGTTCCACGCCTTCACCGATTTTGTAACAATATATTCATCGCTGCACGATATATTCATGGCAATGCACAGCCGGGTTTGCGGACGGCAATGCTGCAAAATATCTTCGGCCAGTTTCTGGTTCCGATAAGGCGTTTCTATAAAAAGTTGGGTTTGATCTTCGTTGTACGCTCTTGATTCTAATTGTTTCAATTTCTTGATTCGCTCGCCGGAATCGATAGGCAAATACCCGTGAAAGGCAAAACTTTGCCCGTTGAATCCCGATGCCATTACAGCCATCAACATAGACGACGGACCAACCAGCGGAACCACTTTTATCCCTTCGCTTTGCGCAATAGCCACCACATCGGCACCCGGGTCGGCAACGGCAGGGCAGCCGGCTTCGGAAATTACTCCTACGCTTTCTCCCTGTCGGATGGGTTTCAGGTAATCCGAAATATGTTGGCGGTCGGTATGCTGGTTCAGTTCGTAAAACGTGAGCGAATCTATATCGATATCTTTGTTGCATTGTTTGAGAAAACGGCGGGCGGAGCGCACATTTTCCACGATGAAATGGCGCAAGCCGGAAACTATTTGGATGTTGTAAGCAGGTAAAACGCGCTCAACGGATGTTTCGCCGAGGGTTGTGGGAATCAGGTATAAGGCAATGTCTTTCATAACAAACTGTTTACAGCCATGTATTTCCACAACGGCGCTGCCATGGTGGCTTGGATAATTTCGCCGCTCATTAATAACTCTTTTATTTCATCGAGGGAGAAGAGGTGAACCGTGAGGTCTTCGGAATCATCCAGCGTTTGGCCGCTGATTTTTTCCACATCTTCGGCCACAAAGCAGTACGAAAGGTTGGTGTTGGCGCTGGCATTTGGGGAAACGCAAATTAATTCTTTCCATTTCCCGTTTCCGTAACCGGTTTCTTCAAGTAATTCCCTTTTTGCCGATTCGAGCGGCGATTTATCGGCGTTCTCGCAAACTCCGGCGCACAATTCGTAACAAACCTGTCTTATTCCGTGGCGGTATTGCTTCACCATTACAAACTGTTTTTCGCGGGTAATGGCAATAATGTTTACCCAGTTGTTGTATTCCAGCACGTAATATTCGGGAGCGATATTTCCGTTTGGCAGTTGCAGGCGTTCCTTTCTAACAGTCAGCCAGGGTTCGCGATGCAGGTATTCGCTCTCCAACACTTTCCAATGCAATGATTTGTCGTCGCTTTTCAAATTCATCGATAAAAATTTCTTGCAAAATTAACCAAAATGTCCGAACGTTTCACGATTTTACGCATCAATAACCAAAGCGGATAAGATCGCCGATGGAATCCACTCTTATTTTGTCGGCAAATTCGCTTATCAGATTAATGTGGGCAAAGACAAAGAAAACCGCTACCATGAAAACTATGCCGTACACGCCGCCGGTGATGTGCGCCGAGTGGTTTATTCCTTTGGATTGTTTTTTATCGAGGGAAACGGAAATCAGCAGAAAGATTATGCCGAAAAGAAAGGCCGGAAGCCAGATGGGAATAAACAAAACTCCCATATAATTCATCGGATTGATGAGGATGTAGGCGAAAATTATCGCGGAAACCGCTCCCGATGCTCCCAGGCCGCGGTAATTGGCGTTGTTTTTCTGTTTAAAATAGGTAGGCAGTATGGAAACCGGCAATGCGGTTATATACAGAAGAAGAAAGTATATAGTTCCCGTTTGTTGGCCGAAAGTGTTTTTGAAAGCCTGTTCTATGTCTCCGCCGAAAAAATAGAGCGTGAACATGTTGAAGATAAGGTGTGTGTAATCGGCATGCAATACACCGTAGGTGAAAAAGCGGTACCATTGCCCGCGTTTGGCTTCTGTGGGGCGAAAAATGAGTTTGTCCATCATCGCGTAATTGTTGAAAGCGGCGATGGAAATAACGGCCGTTATCCCGATAATTAGGAAAGTGATCATAGTTTTTTGGCCGTAAAGATAAAGAAAAAGGATTGAATTTTGCGGTTCAATCCTTTTTACGATGTTTTTTAGAGAGGTTTTCCTATTTCTTTGTCGCGGCAATTACTCCCCTGAAATACCCGATGGATTCGGCAATTCCCAAAAACGGATCGCCCATGTTTCGTTCGTGTTCCAGGCTGCAAACACCATTGTAACCCACTTTTCTGAGCATTTTTACAAAAGCCGGAATATCCAGAATGCCTCGTCCAATCTCAACCGAATATCCCTCTTTGGCAGCCGCGGTTACGTCTTTAATATGAATATCGAACACGCGTTTGTGGTATTTCTTAAGGTCTTTCACCGGATCTTTTCCGTTTCGGCGGTCGTGGCCGATATCCAGGCACATCCCGATGCGCGGATCCAGATCTTTTACGTTATTCCATACATCATCGGCATCGGGATAAAGCGGCATGTCCGGCCCGTGCAGGTGAATGGCGTATTTGAAATCGTATTCCTTTACTTTTTTATCCACGTAGGGCAATAAATCGTAGTTAGGAACCCCCACAATCATTTTCACTCCCACACGCTTGGCGTATTCAAAGGCGTTGTCTACTTCTTCCTGCGAGCGCATGTAAATGGGCCCCACAGCATAACCGGTAATGTTTTTGGCTTTCAACTTGGCGTGGAAAGCGGCAATTTGCTCATCGGTACTGTTGAACGGAAGGTGAAAATCTTTGATGCAGAGATAACGGACGTCGCATTTGTCCATGATCTCCAGCGTTTTGTCCAAATCGAACTTCACAAAGGTGTAACCTGCCATTCCTACCTTGAATTTCTCGAAAGTGTCCGGCGCAGGTTGAGGATCGGGGCGTTGTTGCGCATGGATAAGCAGGGAAGTTATCAATGCTGCAAGTGTAAATAGAATTTTTTTCATGTTGTAAAATCTTTTCTGTGTTCGTGCACAAAAATACAAAATTTATATAAACGAGCGAATAAAAAAGGCTGTTTTTATGCAAAAAAGATTTGTTGTTCAATAAATCGAGTCTTTTTTCGTTACTTTGTAAACTCCTAAAGCGAAATATTGGATGAAACTCTATTTAGATTCCATGCAACCGATAAAATACGGTTTTGTGATTGCGGCCATAGTAATTGCCGCGGTTTCGCTTGTGTTTTCCAATAAGTTGGCCAAGGAACTTGCCCGCGAGGAGCGGAATAAAATAGAAATATGGGCTGCGGCAACGGAATTGATGGCGAAAGGCGATGAGAATGCCGACATGAATCTCGTATTGCAGATTTTGCAAAGCAACCACACTATTCCGGTTATTTTGCACGATAAAACGAACAATGTTGTTGTTTCCAACAACTTAAAGCTCCCCGAGAAAAATACCGACGAGTTTTTGTTGGCCAAGATAGATGAATTTGCCAAAAAACACGATCCTCTTTCGCTCGAAGAACTCAATCAGTTTGTTTATTACGATGATTCTTATATCCTTAAGCGGTTGCAAATTTATCCGTATGTGCAGCTGTTGGTGATTTCCGTCTTTATCGCGTTAGCGTTTTTTGCTCTCAGAAGTTCGCAAAAGGCGCAGCAAAACAAGGTGTGGGTGGGATTGTCGAAAGAAACGGCGCATCAGTTGGGAACGCCCATTTCGTCGTTAATGGCATGGATAGAATACATGAAGCTAAAAGAGCCGGAGCCGGCTTTGATGGCTGAAATGGGAAAAGATGTGCATCGGCTGGAAGTTATTGCCGAGCGGTTTTCGAAAATCGGCTCCATTTCCGATATTAAGCCGGTAGTGTGGCAGGATGCCGTGCAGCAGTCGGTTGGTTATCTCCAAAAACGGATTTCCGATAAAGTGCAGCTGGTTTTCGATTTTCCACACGCTCCGGTTGTGGTTCAACTCAATGAACCGCTCTTCGGCTGGGTTATCGAAAACCTCACCAAAAACGCCGTTGATGCCATGAGCGGCCAGGGAGTTATTACTTACTCAATGGGCGAAAAAGGGAAACATTATTTTTTAGACATCACAGATACCGGAAAAGGCATTTCGAAATCTAAATTCAACAATATTTTTCAACCCGGATTCACCACCAAAGAACGGGGTTGGGGCTTGGGCTTATCGCTCGCGAAGCGAATTGTGGAAACATACCACAACGGGAAAATTTTTGTGAAACAATCGGAAATGGGGCAAGGTAGCACGTTTAGGATTTTGTTGATGAAAGAGTGAAACAACATCACTTCTTAAATCTAAAACTGATTAAAATTTCACTTGGGCGCAATTTATCAATGCGAGTATTCGTATTAATCGTGCTGTAACTGCTTGTAATATGTTGTTTCTGATTGAAAATATTTGTCCAATCCAAGCTGATAGTTACTTTCTTGAGAGCATATTGTAAACCGATGTCTGCAAAAAGCAAGTTCGATACCGATGAGTTTGGGGCTTTGTTGTAGAAATGCTGTAAATTTGAATTTACTGAAAGCTTTTCCGTAATTCCAATATAGGTGTACAATTGATGATTCACCAATGGAATATAGTTGTTAACCGGATTATTATTGACGCTTACCCCCGAAAGAAAACTGTTCATGGTGTAGTCAAAATTCAGGTTGTTGCGTGCGTTCCACTTCAAAGACGGAGCTATACCGAATGAATGATTAACGTAGTTAATTCCTGTTCCTTGCTGCTCCATTACTGATGAATTTCGGTTATAGGACAGGTTTAGTCCGGCGGTTAACGATATGTCGGTAAACAGTTTTGTGGCAGAGATTGAATTCATCCAAAAACTTGCCGGATTTTCTTTCAACTCCCACCAGGTGAACGTATAAATATTATCAATAAAACTGGCCGGTGTAAAATTATTTTTGTATTGAGAATAGGAGGAGAAATAATTCAAATTAAAAAAGTGTGAAATGTTTTTATAAAAAACACCCCAGTTTACGCTGTGCGATGCATTTCGCTGCAACTCTTCAATTCCTTTTTGAAACAGGTTGTAACTTTTCAAAACATACCCTGTTTGCAACTGATTTAAATTTCCGTAACGGATGTTGTGTGAGTATCCGGCGTTAAACTTTATAGATGCATTTGGTTCAAAAACCGCCCTTACGCGAGGACTTAGATAAAAATAATCATGTTTTTTACCCGAATAATCGGTTTTCATCCAGTTTGTCGATGCCGATGTTGTTATTGTCCATTGTCGGTAATTTAACCGATACGAAGGTTCGGCGTAAAACCTTGTTGTATTCCATGTTAAGCTATTTGTGAAAATATCTTCTTTTAGAGGAGGTGGATTCAGTTCCGATTCAATGGCTTGCCAAATCCATTCTGCGCCGGTTTTTAATTCTAACGTGTGAAAACGTTTTTTGTAGTTCAGCGTGAGATAAGTATCGCTAAAACCATCGTTGAAGATTACGTTTTGACGGACGTTGTTTCCCGAAAAAAGCGGCAGTGGGTTTTCAGATGAAAGTGTGAGCGATTGCGGAAGCCGGGTAAACTCTGAATTGTTTGTGATTCCCAGCGATGTATTGCCAATAAGTTTTGAGAATGATGTGCTGTTTTTCAAATGTGTACGTGGTAAATCTATTTTTTGACGGATGCTATACGAGTTGGTTACAACATCTGCAAAAGCATCTTTCCAGTGAATGTTAGCATTTAGTTTTTCTTCCAGATAATACGAGGATTTATTAGCCGTAAAAGCCAATTCATTTTCCAGTTTGTGCCAATTTAGGGTTTGTGAAGCTTGATTGTTTATCGTAATAGACGGTTGACTTTCAAAATGATATTTTGTTTCCACATTCCGCTCTCGTTTTTCTCGTTCAAATCCGTAATTTATATTCAATCGCAAATCGATATCTTCTGCCATACGCCAGAGCTGGTTGAACGATGCGATGGCGCTTTCGTTGAAACGCGCCCGGTCGCGCGTAAAAAACGACGACGCCACCGAAAGCGTAGATAGCTGGTCGGGAATACCATCCGGCAATCCGGGACGGAATACCTGTCCGGGTTTAAGCGTATGCATTTTAAGCTCCAGAAAAATATCTTTTCCTGTGTTGTTGGCTTTGCCTACCATCATTGATTGGTTGCCGCGGGCAAAGCGGGCAAGCGTACCTGTAGCGTTGTACAGAAATGGAAATCCGCCAACTCCGAAGTCAATTGTATTTAACCATTTTGCGCGGGCATCTTCTTTCAATTTAATGTTGAGGGCTGCTTGTTCCGAGTCGCTTCTATCGCGAAGCATTTTCACCGGTTCGTGGTTTTCATATACTTGCACGGTGGAAATGTCGTCGGGCGAAAGATTTTTCGTGGCAAGAGAATAACGTTGCTCCAGCAGGTTCATGTTTTCGATGTAAAACCGGTTAATGGGCTTTCCTTCGTATTGCACCCGTCCGTCTGTTTGCACTTCAATGCCGGGCATTCGTGCCAACACATCGGCAAGGTTTTTGTCTTGCGGACGCACAAAGCTTGAGATGTAATAGTCGATGGTATCGCCGCGTTGCTTAATAGGTGTTGACGTTATTTTTACTTCGCGCAACGGTGTGGTGGATTCTGTGAGCAGTAAATCCACGTGTCTTGTTCCAGTAGTAACACTTTTTTGAAGCGCTTCATAACCCAAACACGACGTGGTAAGCAGAAATCGGGTTTGTTCCGATGCCGGGAGTTCTATGGAAAAAGCACCGTCTTTTTGGGTAAAAGAATAGGACAGTATGTTTTTTCCGTCGCTGCTCATCAGCATAATATATACATCGGCAACAGGTTTGCCGGAAATACTGTCTTTTGCCGTGCCGGTTAGTTTTTGCTGGGCATATAACGAAATAAATGAAAAAAGACAGAGAAACACGATACCTATTGTTCTATTCATATTACTTTTATTCAATTTCAAGGGAAATGAGAGGTATTCCTCCTTTGGCTTTTAGGGCAGCCATTTTTTCTTTCCCACCATCATTGAAGGATGTTAATTTTATGCCTAATGCGGTATCCATAAAACCCAAAGGTTCTTTGTGAGAGAATGTTTCATATTTGAGAAAATCTTTTCGCGATAATTTATCGTATTTTTTATCGCTGTACGTCCTGTGGGTATAAATTATATCAATTTGTTCCGATAGTTTTTCAAAACTACTCAGCGAGAAATTAAAGAAGCCGTTACTGTCTTGTGCTTCTACAACCAATCCTGGTAATCCCCACAATTTAAAAGGGCCTTTGTTTATAGGTATCTGCGGAGAAAAAAACACAATCCATTTTCTTCCGGCGCATTCAGTTGTGGCTTTTTGGCAAAGATAACCCAGAATTTCTTTTGTTTCTGTTTCAATAACCCATCGAGGCATTTGCAACGTTTCTTCATAAACATAATTACGAGC
>JAUNRY010000333.1 GCA_030539475.1 Bacteroidia bacterium
GGTTGTGAATTGCTTTCAAAAGTTTTATCTTTGATATTCGGAACAACACGATACGTGTATTTCCATAGAATATCAATGATTTACAGCCGAATTTACAAGTTTGAAAAACGGTTGTTCCAAATAAAAAATCCTGCTCAACGGGCAGGATTTTTTTATGCTAAAATAATTCTAATTGCTGATACGGAGTATGAACTTCTTTTTCTTTCTTCCCGACAAACAATTCCATATTTCCAAATTGCTTGTCGGTTATACAGAGAATCCCAACTTGCCCGGCAGGTGGCAGGAACGATTTTACACGCTTTATGTGCACTTCGGCATTTTCGCGACTGGCGCAATGACGCAGGTAAATGGAAAACTGAAACATTGTGAAGCCATCCTGGATTAGCTTTTTTCGAAAATCGGTATAGATTTTCTTGTCTTTTTTTGTTTCGGTTGGTAAATCAAAAAATACTAAAACCCACATAATTCTGTATTCGCTAAATCGTTCCATCCTTTACTTAAAATTCTTAAAAAAAGTCGTTTTCCTACTCAAACGAGGGATATTTTATTTTTCGAAGTTCGCCTGAAAAGCATTTGTAGAGCGAGGCAGTGGTTTGTCCCACAGCAATCATCAGCGGGCTACGTTGCCCACCGATAATGACATCAAGAACAGGAATATTCAACAATTGAGCTTTTATTTCTTGTGAAAGTTCGGAAATATCAACATTCCCCGACACGATTTCGCACACCATTTTATCCACAAAAGGCCGATACGGCTCCATCACATCGTCAGCCAAACAATAGGCGTTGTATTTGCTGCGATGATGAATTCCAAAAGTAGGCAAAAGTCCGCTTGCAACCAACGAACGGGCAACCACGGCACGAAGAATGGCGTATCCGTAATTCAGCAAATTATTGGGCGGAATTCCTTCCCGATGGCGTGTAAATCCTTCTATTTGAGGGAACAAATTTGCCCAATAATAAACGGCGGCGCGAGCTTCGTAATTGTCGGGGTCGCCGCTTTTGACATCGTTTGCCCAAACTTTCATATTTTTTATTATTGCGTTCGTTTTGTTTGATAAAACATAGGCTTGATTTTCGATTTTCGCCTGCACGGTTTGCTGCCACAACTGCTTTTTGAGCGGAACAGATGCAGCAATTTGGTCTCGAAACCGCTCGGTTTGCGTGGTATTTCCGGCAAGCGGAAGCATCAGTCCGACAGGCATTCGGGAACTATTACAAGTGATTAACGCACAGTTGTTTTCAAGCAACGCCTCCATCAATCCGTGGGTAATTGTAATCTGCTTGTTATCGATAATAACCACGCCAATATCTTCCACAGGAAATGTTTTTTCCGATTCTGCTTTGAAAGTTTCGGGTAGCGTGTCGTTTTTTACTACTTCGGGTAATTTGATTACCAATTGTTTGTTTTTCAACGATAAATAGGAGGGACTGCCGAAGTAGAGAGTTTTCTTTATCATTGGACGTTAAAATTTAAATTTTATGGTTCCATCTAAATTCATTTCAAAATCTTTA
>JAUNRY010000085.1 GCA_030539475.1 Bacteroidia bacterium
CATGCGCGGAATGCGGGTTGATGTGCCCTCGCCGTGCCAGCGGTCTAAAATCCACGCCGGACGGTTCATGGCGGGAATATCGCCGCGTTGCGCGTAATCGAAAATATCGTTTCCGATGGTTCCCTGGAAGAAGAGGTTCAGGTCTATGCCTTTCCAGTCGCCGCCCAAGGTTATACCGTATGTCCAGTCGGGCATGCCTTTTCCTATTTTTGTTTTGTCGTCGTCGGTAATGGATCCGTTGCCGTCCAAATCTACAAAGCGTACATCGCCGGGCCTTGCCGAAGGCTGAATTTGCGCTCCCGATTCGTTCACATACGCGTCAATTTCGGCTTGGTTCTGGAAAATTCCATCCGTTATTAAACCGTAGAAATAGGGGAAAACTTCGCCGTTCATTCCTTTCACGTAACTTCCCACGCCGGTGGCGCCCATGCTTTCGTAGATGGCTTCGCCCGAAGCGTTTCCGAGTTTGATGAGTTTGTTTTGCAGGTACGATGCGTTGGCCGAAATGAAATAGTTGAAATCGCCCACGCGGTTTCTCCATCCGGCTTCAAATTCCAGCCCCCAGTTTTGCATATCGCCGGCGTTGGCAATGGGCGCTCCCTGTCCCACGTAGGAGGGAATGGGCTGATCCATCAGCATGCCTTTGGTTACTTTCTTGAAATAGTCCATCGAGAAGTTTAAGGCTCCTCCCGCCAACAAGAAATCGATACCCGCGTTGGTTTGTTCGGATTCTTCCCATTTCACGTTAGGGTTGGGAATTACGCCGGGCGAACTTCCGTATTGCATAATTCCGGTATTTGAGCCTACGGTGGCAGCATCGGCATAGTTTACCTGATAACCGCCGCCGTAGTAGTAGTTTTGCCCGCCATCCATCAGCGATGTGTACCGGAATGCTCCAATGGCTTCGTTACCGTTTCTACCCCAGCTCAGGCGGAGTTTCATGGAGTCGAACCAATCGGGGCGCGAAGCCATAAAATCTTCGTTGGTAACGTTCCATCCCAGCGAAACGGCGGGGAAAGTAGCCCATTTGTGTGCCGGGCCGAAGTTCGATGAACCGTCGCGGCGAAGGGTTGCCTGTATCATGTATTTTTCGGCGTAGTTGTAATTTACCCGTCCGAAATAAGATGCCAGCGCGTGGAAACTGTATCCGCCGGTGCCGCCCCAGGCGCGTTCGAGATCCCTGTCGGCAATGGCCGAGTTGATGTTGGCTTTGAGCGGGTCGGTTTCAAGCAGGTCTCTGTCCCAGCCGCCGAGGTTGCGATAGGTATATTTGGATGCCGATTGGCCTAAAACTACCTGCAGGTTGTGCAGGTTGTCGAACGTTTTGTCGTACGACATCGTGTTTTCCAGCTGCCAGCGCAGGCCGCGGTTCATTTCGCTTTGCACGGTGCTGTAGTCCTGGTATTTTCCGCCCGTTGATGAAATAAAGAACGGGAAACCGTAGTAGTCATATCCCCAGAAAGCCAAATCTGCGCCGAATGAGCTTCTGAAAGTCAACTCGGGAAGCAGCGACAATTCGCCCCAGAAAGTTCCCACGAACTTGTCGTCGTTATTCCTTCCTTGCGTGGGCTGGTTAAGCATGGCCACCGGATTTGAAATTTCCTGAAATCCTGCCGGAGGCAACGAGAACACACGTCCGTTCTTGTCTCTGATGGCGTGAGGCCGCTGCGCCAGAATTTGTTCGGCTGTGGCTTCATCGGGATAAACGGTTACAAGGGGCGAGAACGTGAGCGCGCTTCCCAGAATGGAACCGTACTCGGTGTTTGTTTCAATTCCGGTGGATTTGTTTCTGGAATATCCCAGGTTCATACCCAATCTTACTCTGTTGAGGTACGAGCGCTCATCGGTCTTGAATATTTCGTACGTGGTGTTTGAGCGGAGGCTCCAGCGGCTGTAGTTTGATTTTCCGTAATTGCCGCCCACGATACCGGCCTGGTCAAAATATCCCAGCGAAAGGAAATACTGTGCCGCATCGGTACCGCCCGATACGCTCACCTGATGGTTTTGAACCGGAGCGTTGAAGTAGAATGTCTCTTCCTGCCAATCGGTGCCCAAACCGGCGCCCATCACCTGTTCCTGTGAATAACGCGGAAGGCCGCCATCGTTGATAAGCCCTTCGTTCATAATAACCATGTATTCCTGCGCGTTGAGAATTTCTCTTTTCTTCCACGGATTTTGCCATCCGTAGTTCATATCGTATGTAATAACGGGTTTTCCGGTTTGCCCGCCTTTTGTTGTAACCAGAACAACACCGTTGGCGGCGCGTGCTCCGTAAATGGCGGCCGAAGCGGCATCTTTCAGTATTTCAACCGATTGAATATCCACCGGATTCAGGTAGTTGATTCCACCGCCCACGGGCATTCCGTCCACAATATAAAGCGGTTCGCTGTTGTTTACCGTTCCTATACCGCGTATGCGTACTTTGGAGTCGGAGCCCGGTTGTCCGGAGCTTTGGGTAATTTGTACGCCGGACACTTTTCCCTTGAGGGCGTCTTCCACGCGCGAGGGCCTGGTAGCGTTCAGGTCGTCGGCCGTTACACGGCTAATGGCTGCCGTTACCACGCTTTTGCGCTGCACGCCGTAACCGATAACCACCAGCTCATCGAGCATTTCGCTGTCTTCGCGCATCACCACGTTAAGCGTGGTTTGGTTGGTGATTGTAAATTCCTGATTCACAAATCCGATGTAGGAAAAGCGAAGCACGGAGCCGGCGGGAACATTCAAGGAGTACTGCCCGTCGATATCGGTTACCGTTCCGATAGCTGTACCGGGAATGGAAATGTTGGCTCCGATGATGGGTTCGCCGTTGGAATCGGTAACCACGCCGCTCACCTGCTGCCCAACCTGATTGGTTTGTTGCGGTGAAGGAGGCATCGGTGCCGCAGCCGCTTTTTCACGGGCTTTGTGCATAATGTAAATTTTGTTGTCTTCCACTTCGTAACTCAGGCCGCGAGGCGAAAGCAACTGATCCAGAACACGTGATAATTCCATGTTCCGCGCATCAATGTTAACCACATCGTCCAGATTAACTACTTCCTTGCTATACGCAAGTGTGTATCCGGATTGTTTGGAAACACTTTCGAGGGCATACTTAAGGGTTGCCCCGTTCAACTTCAAGCTCACTTTTTGCGCCATGCTCAGGGTAAAGCTCAGCAAAAAAGCGGCAATAAAAAAGCTACATACTTTTTCAATCGATTTTTAGTCATGGTTTCATTTTAATTAAGTTTGACTTATAATAATTAATTCTCTCTATAAAATTTGTTGAATAATTTTCCTGAATGTTTTTATGTTATTTCCACCCCACCGATATTACCGATTTGGCGGGCAGGTAATAGGCGAAATACCGTCCGCTTTGCGTTATTCCGATTTTTTCGGCTGCCGGCGTATCGTTTTGAATCACCATGCCGAAGGTTCCGTCGGGATTTTGCGCGGCAGTATAATAAATTCCCTGTTTTTCCAGTCCGCCGGACTTGATTCTGTACGCGCCCGGCTTTATTACTTTCGACAGGTGCGCCATGTCGTAATAGTGGCTGTTGTACGTGAGCGTGGTGTAATCGGACGAGTCAATGTCAACGGCGCCGAGGCAAATGGTGCATCCGCCGGGACGGTTGGGGCCGCGTTTGTCATCGAGCATGAAATTCCACACGATAACGGCTTTGCACCAGTTGTTGAGCGTGCCGATGCCCACTTCGCGCAGGTTCCACATCAGGTCTTCGCCGAAATTGTAGCCGCTTCCCCACAACCCGATGGATATTTCGGTGAAATAGAGGTTCTTGTCGGGGCGCGCGTTGTGAATACGCAGCAGTTCGCTTTTATCGCCGCCGTAGGCGTGATAGGCGGCTCCGTCAATGTATTGGGCGGCTTCGGGGTCTTCGTAAATTCGCAAGGGATATTGTCCCTGGTCTTTGGTGTCGTCTTTGTGGGAATCGTAGTCGTAATTATGGTCGAAGACTACAATTTTGGTGTTGATGTTGTTTTGCCTGAACTTGGGGCCGAGCGCGGTTTTAATAAAGTCGCGCTGTTCCTGCCAGGTCATGAACAACGATGCCGAGTTTCCCCGGTTCAACGGTTCGTTTTGAATGGTTACCGACTCAATTTCGAAACCTTCCTGCTGCATCGCCTGAATGTATTTTACGAAATAGGTGGCGTAGTCCTGATAATACTTGGGATTCAGCTGTCCGCTGGTCCACGAGTTGTAGGGCTGTAAATCCTGCAGGTTGTTTACTTTCATCCATCGGGGCGGCGTCCACGGCGATGCCATGATCTTCACATCGGGATTGATGGCCAGAATTTCTTTGAGAACGGGGAAAATATATTCTTTTTCTTCGGTATGAATGGCGAAGTTTTCGATTCCGGGCGTATCGCAGTAAGTATATTCCGATAAGGAAAAATCGGAACAGCCTATGGATACGCGTATGTAGCTGTATCCCATTCCCTCTTCGGGGTGGAAAGTTTCTTTCAATAATTCCGCTCGTTTATCGGCGGGCATTTGCATGAGGTTGTAGCAGGCAGATCCGGTGAAAGCGGCGCCAAAACCATCTATCTGCTGGTATTTTACGCCGGAGTCAATTTGAATCACTTGCTTGTTTTCGTGATCCCTGTCTTGAAACGAGACTGAATCGGCAAAAAAGATTTTCGATTTATCGGCCGTGGTCAGGTAAACGCGTATTTCTTTATCGGCCTCCTTTTTTTGAGACGGAGATTCGCAAGCCAATACGGCCCAAGCAACAAAAAAGTATATAATAAATTTATACATTACACAGGTAATCAAATAGTTGATAGATTTAATAGACGATTGATCTTCTCAAACACAGCACTACACTTTATATATTGACACGCCGCCAATAAAAAAGAATGAGTGCAGGGATGTTAAATTTATATTATTTCAAATATTTTACGTTAACCGTGTCGTTTATCTCCGTGAATTTAACGGGAGCTATTTTTTCCAATTCATTTAAGATGTAGCTCAACGATTTGTCTTCCGATAGTAAATTAAAGGAGTAGGCAAGGGCTTTTTTATCGACGACTTTGAAAGGTATATCGAATTTGCGATCCAAAATCCTCAGCGTTTCTTCCAGCGGTGTATCACTGAGCCTTATATAATTGGATTTCCACATGGACTCTTCATCGGGGCCGCGAACATTCACGAGGTATAATTGCTTGTTTTCCGTGTTGTAAATGAACTTTTGCCCGGGATTGAGTTTGTACTCGTTGTCGCGGGCGGCAAATACTATCTTGCCCTCATCCAACACTACGCGGATTTCTTTGTTGTCTTTGTAAGCGTTTACATTGAACGACGTGCCCAACACCTTTACCGATGTTTCGCCGGTGTTTACGATGAACGGGCGTTTTTTGTTGGAAGAAACCTGAAAATAGGCTTCGCCTTCCAGAAAAATCTTCCGATGGCGCAACCCGAATTTTTCGGGATATCGCAGGCGGGTGTCAGAATTGAGGTATGCGCGGCTTCCGTCCTGAAACAGGATTTGCATTTTCTCGCCTTTGGGCACGTAAATTTCGGAGTAATGCCCGGCTCCGAACAAGTCGTACCGGTTGCTCAACTGCGCCAAAAATCCGGTAACGACGATAAGCGGCAGCAGCGCCGCAGCAACGCTGAGCGTTAAACGAATTATTTTTTTGCGGGAAATCTGCCGGTTTATTTTCGCCAGAAGGGCATCGGAGCGGTGCGCCGAAATCATGTTTTCCCACTCGTTTAATCCCTCTTCCATGAAGAAAGCATCTTTATCGAGCATATCCGAAAGGTATTGCTGCCCCTCAACCGACGAGGAAAACCAATCGGCCACTTCGCGGGCATCTTCTTTGGTGGAAGTGCCGGAAATGACTTTTTCGATTATCTTTTTATCGGATTTCTGCATGAATGAAGCCTGCTTTTTATTATTGACACACAAGCGAAGAAAAAGAATGAGCGAGATTATTCGATTTCCCGAAAATATTCACGCAGCATTTTCAAGGATTCCTGATAATGCGACTTTACCGTGTGAATGGAAATTCCCATGTTGCCGGCAATTTCCTGATTGCTGTACTTGCCTTCTAATTTCAACCGGCAAATTTCGCGCTTTTGCGGGGGAAGTTTGTCAATTCCTTTGTACAGGAAATCGTGCAGTTCGCGCTCTTCGAGTTTTTCCACAAAATCCTCGTCTTTGGCAATTTCGGATTGGGCGTTCGCGTAATTCAGCGAAACGGATTCGCGGTTGTCTCGAAACTGGTTCAGGATGTAGTTCTTAATCATGGTGTAAAGATAGTTTTTCAGGTTAATTTCTATCTCCATATTTTTGGTGGTTTCCCACAATTTCACAAACACGTGCTGAACGGAATCTTCCGCCATTTGAGTATCTTTCAAGTATTTGAGCGCCAGGGAATACAAATATGGGTGATATTTTTGGTATATCACCGTAAAGGCGTCTTTGTCTCTTTTTTTTATCAAAAGAAACAGGGCGTGATCTTCGTTTCTGATATAATCAGGAAGTATTTTTCCCATAGTACGAATTCTCTTGGCGCAAAAGTAATAAGAATAAGTTGAGTTTTCAGATTTTTTTTGAAATATCTGCACTACATAACAATATAGGAAGCCCACGATACCGGATTGGGCAGGTTGAATTCCTCATCGAACGGTTGAGTTCCCGAACCATCGTTGTATAAGGAAACGCGCCTTACTCCGGTAGCCGTGCTGCCACCCGTACCATTGATGACGTTGAGGATGTTTCCGGGCCCGGCAAATCGTGTAACGTTCATTTTTTCAATTTTCACGCCGGGAACGTTTGGAACTTCAAAGGCATTTTGCTTGTTAACGTTACCGTCAGTTCCGGTGAAAACCGCATAAGAGCCAAAACCAATACCGTAATGCGTCTTTACATGGTTGCCCACCTTGTAAGCTGCATAACCGTCAACCCTATTGCCCTGACTTCTCCACTCGGTTTGTGTTGGCGGATCGTAGGGAGGTTCGTTTTGAAGGAAGTAAACTCTGCCGCGTTCGCCCAGCCACAGCACCTCGTATTCCTGATAATGCTCCGCGAACAGCGCATAAAGCGTAACATCGTTTCCGGTAACGATGAGCCCGTTTCTACATCGGTCTCGTGTCCATCTTGCCGGCCCGCCGGGTTGCGTTCCGTGATCGGCGCGCCACAACCAAAAATGATCGCCAACTACGTTGTTGCTGTTTATTTGCATCGAAACGTGTAACTGCACATCGTTGGCTTGCACTCCACCCACGCGGCAGGTAATGTCGGAGAGTAAAATCGGATTTTCGGCATGATCCGCTTTGGCATCCTCCCCGCCAACGCGGATTTGATAGGTAGTGCTGTTAAAGGAATCCATTAGTAACCCGGCAACTATTATCCCATCTTTATCATCAACGTAAATGCATCCCCAGGTGTTCTTTTCCGTGGGTTCAAGCGTAACACAAGCAATACCCGCGCCGAGCAATATGGCATTCTCTCTGTTTACCTGGATGGGGGCGTTCAAGGCATAATGGCCGGGAGTAAAGAACACGTTCTTGCCCGATTTTAATGCGGCGTTTATTTCGGCTTCCGTGTCGCCTTCTTTGGCAACAAACCAATGGGTGAGCAAATCCTGAATTTGGCCTTCTCCCATGTGGGCGGTTGACCATGAAGTACCCAGCCTGTTTTCTTGCCAAGCCGGCACAAACACTTTGTATTCTCCGTCATCGCCAATGAAAAGAAAAGGCTTTTCTCTTATGACGGGGGTGGCAGGAATGGGCGAGTTGACTTCATCGGAAACGGGAGCATTGATACATCCCTGCCAAACCATGTTGTATGCGCCTCCCATAGAGCCTGACCCGGCCGGAAACCGGGTATTCCTCGTGTACCATTGTTGTTGCCCGCCCCAGTTTGGGCGCGATGAGGAAGTGTATCGGCTGTCGGCAATAAATCCTCCGCTTCCCCAGAAATTAGCTGTTCCCACATCGGAAATGTATTTCGAGGTGCTTTCAACCTGCATTCTTCTTGCACTGGTGGATTGTGAAACCGTCCACGCAAAATCCCTCATCACGGTAACGTTTTCCATCGACCGCCAGAAGGTGCACGTGGCATTTGCGCCTCCCGAAAGGTGGGGCCTGGTGAAAATCGATCCCAACTTTACGTCCGTTGGCAATTTGCCCAATCCTCCAATGTGTGAGTAAAATCCCAGTTCCAAGGAATTTGCCTCCTGCGATGACGCGGAACCCGAACCACCCGGATCGTAGGTTTGCCCATCAACATTGGGCTTGAAGTAATAAGCCTGTCGTTTTGTTGTCCACTCTCCGTTTGCTCCGCCCTTGCCGGTTGTGGCAAAATGAGCGTTAATTTCAGCAACTGCTGTTCCCGCTTCTTCGTATTTTCTGTCGTAAAAGTACATATTCTCCCCAAAAATCTGCTTTTCCAGTGAGAGTGTAATTGTTATTGAATCGCGGGTGATTCTGTAATAGTTCTCGTATTTATTCGAGTTTGGATCGGTGTCGATGAAATTCGTTTCGGAAGTTGAGGCGATGTGGATGAAATTCGATGCCAACCGGCTGCCACCTCTTTCGATGATGTAAT
>JAUNRY010000334.1 GCA_030539475.1 Bacteroidia bacterium
CCTTTTGTAACGAGCGCCAAGTAATAGGTAGCCGTGGCGGCATACAACGACGCTTCTTTGTCTTCGCAATTGGCATCGAGTGTGGACGAAAAATAATCGGCTTTCGAGATAATCTCTTTTTCCAGGTAATCGGCACTTCGTTTGGCTGCATTCAAATACCTGCTGTCGTTAAAATAGCGGTACGCCATTACCAACGGCAGCGTTGCCGACGGAGTGCTTCCGCCGCTTTCGTCTACAATGCTCATGTCATTGTGAAATTTTCGGGGAAAACTGCCGTCTTCGTTTTGCAAAAGTAAGAATTTATTTAATATTTCTTTCAATTTATTTTCCCATTGTGCATGCGTGCGGCGATTATTTTTTTCGTATTGCAAGAAATGCAACATGGCATAAATCCCTTCGGATTGGCGGCGAATGCTCAATTCAGGGGTTTCGTAGTTGTCTTCGAAATAAACAAATTCGCGGAAAAATCCATTCTCCGTGAAGCCGTGCTGCAAGTAACTGTTGAATATATCGTAGCTAACGGTTACCAAGTCGCCGCGGTTATTTTGCTGCCCGTATTCCAACGCGTTGAAAGCATTGAGCAATACACGCCCCACAAAACCTATTTCGGCGCGGCTGTTGGGTTTGCAGTCATCGGTGAGCAGGTGAACGCCGGAATAAAATTTAAGCGGATAATCGCTCACATAGCTGTCGGTATAATAGTGAGTGAGCGTTTCTTTTACAAAGGCGTCGGAAAATCCGGTTTCAACAGGTTCGGGGCGATACGAGTCGTAGCTGTACTCCCACATTTGACGGATGAAATCGGAAAAATCGGGCGCTTTTCCATTATATATTTCCCATTTCAGCTCAATGGATTCTCCTTTTTTCAGAAACTGATATGCTTCTACGGGAGGCGCCAGGGTAAGTTTACGAATATAGGTGCGCGGCGTTTCCTGATAAGGGAAACCAAATGAGAGCGCCGATTCGCCTTGCGCATTTTCGAAACCGGTGTAGCCGATGGAGGTTTTTCCGGATACGATAACTTCGCCCTCTTTGTGCGTGGTGAGCGCTTCGTGTTCAAATTTGTCCATTCGCCTTACAGAAAGAAAATCGCCTGATTTTTCATTGTAAATAGCTGTTAACGGGGCGCTCAAACGATCTTCGCGCACCGTCCAGCTGTCGGAGGTGTGAAACGATGGCGCTTGTTCGGGCGAACGCAGGTTGCGGCGATACCAGAAACCGGGCATATAAAATTGACAATCATCGTGTTGTAATCCGGAGCGCAAGTGAACTTTGAAGTTGAAGTATATATCTTCGGCCGCGCTGATGGTGAAAACGGTAACTGCTCCTGTTTGTTTTTTCGTAATGTTTACCGGAATGGCAGCTGCGGCATTGAGGTTTCCGTTGGCAGCCTCGGAAAGTTTATGGCTTATGGCAGAATTTCCCGGGGTTTTCAGTGAAATGGAAGATGTAAAATTTTCCCCTTTCATTTTTGGTTGCGCAACTGAGTTGGCAACAATCAGTATGAGAAGT
>JAUNRY010000086.1 GCA_030539475.1 Bacteroidia bacterium
CGTACTTACGGCAAAAGCGGGGGAATTTATAGAAACCCCTCCGGTTGTTATCAGAAATAATGCGGCAATTATTTTAAACCCGAAGAAAGTTAATTAATTATTTTTAACTGAATCGGTGCAACGTTTTCTCTGTTTCTGCATCTATATATATAGACTTAACCCTAAAAAAAGATTTTTTATGAACCTGATGATTAAAATTACTTCCGCAGTGTGGCTGGCATTTATCGTACTTTCGGCGTGCGAGAAATCGGACAACGGTATCGAGGCGGAAAATTTGCCCGATCCCATAAACATTGAACTCCGCACCACCGCCGAAAAAGAAATTTTACAATCCGGCCAGGAGTTTGCTTTCGATTTCTTCGCCAACGTTTTCGATGAAGAAGCCAACGATGAAGACAAAAGCTTCATGGTATCGCCTTTCAGCCTGAGCATGGCGCTGGCAATGACATGGAACGGCGCCGCCGGAGAAACCAAAACGGCGATGCAGGAAACGCTGAAAATGGACGATTGGAGCGATGAGGAAATAAACGGTTACTACAAAATGCTGAAAGATGCGTTGCTGAAAACCGATCCTTCTACTAAATTATCCATCGCCAACTCCATTTTTACCAATAAGTTTGTAACCATTAAGCCCGATTTTATCCAAACCAACACCAATTATTACAACGCAACGGTTAAGCCGGTAGATTTTTCCGACTCCAAAACGGTGGATGTTATCAACCAATGGGTGTCGGACAACACCAATGGCTTGATTGAAGAAGTGCTTGAGAAGACCGATCCCATGGCGCTGATGTATCTGCTCAACGCCATTTATTTTAAGGGAATCTGGACTTCGGAGTTTGAAACGAAAAACACATCGAAAAGAGCGTTTATGACCGAAAACGGTACAAAACGAACGGTGGACATGATGTCGCAAACCGCCCAATTCAACTACACCGAAGACGAAACCATGCAGGTTGTTCAGCTTCCTTACGGAAATCAGGCGTTCAGCATGTTGGTGTTGCTGCCAAAAAGCGGTAAAAAGCAAACAGATGTGGTTGCGGCGCTTCAAAACAACGGGTATTGGGAGAAAAATGTTGCGTCGTTGCGCGAAAAGGAAGTGGAGCTTTACCTGCCGAAATTCAAAACCAAATACAGCAAAAAGTTAAACAATGTTCTGACAAGCATGGGAATGGGAATTGCTTTTGAACCGCTCAAAGCGGATTTTTCGCGCATGTCGAATGTAGATGCACTTATTTCCTTAGTGCAACAAGACACATACATCAGCACCGATGAATCGGGAACCGAAGCTGCCGCTGTTACAACAGTGGGAGTGGTAACTACTTCTTTGCCTGCTGAACCGCAAAAAGTGGTTTTCAATGCCGACAAACCGTTCCTTTACGTGATTCAGGAAAACTCCACCGGAGCCATATTGTTTATGGGCGCGGTGAAGGATATTTAATTTATTTTTCAACCAAGGCGCATTGCGGTTCATAACCGCATTGCGCATTTTACATTCAATAATTCACGCATTAAACGCTAATTTAGTCAGCGCTTTACAGGCATTGAATGGTTTTTTACTTCACATTTCCGTGAGTTTTCCGGTTTTCTTGAAATACAATTTCAACTGCCTGATTTACAAAAAAGTTTTCCATTTCGGAAAACTTTTTTGTTTGTTCATTAAGCTAACTTGTAAATAATCAGATTATTGAAAAATAAAATGGAAAACTTTTCGTTTTGTTGAAAACTTTTTGTTGTTTTTTTTGGTAAACCTTGAAACATTTCTTAAACTTGCAATCCCAAATAACCATACTGTGGGAGAAATTTGCATTTTTATTATTTGGAAAACATTTTAATGAATCGGTCAAATAAAAAATTTAATTAATGAAGAAAAAAATTTATACTTTCGACGAAGCTCATAACGCATCGTTGGAGTATTTTAAGGGCGATGAACTGGCGGCCAAGGTGTGGGTCAGCAAGTACGCTTTGAAAGACAGCGAGGGCAACATCTACGAGAAAACGCCCCAAGACATGCACTGGAGATTGGCAAACGAGATAGGGAGAATAGAGAAAAAGTATGCCAATCCGCTGAGTGAAAAAGAATTGTTCGATTTGTTCGATCAATTCAGGTACATCCTTCCGCAGGGAAGCCCCATGACGGGGATCGGGAACGACTTTCAGGTGGCATCGTTGTCCAACTGTTTTGTGATCGGGATGGGTGGCAGCGCCGACTCTTACGGGGCAATCATCCGTATCGATGAAGAACAAGTGCAACTGATGAAACGCCGCGGTGGAGTGGGGCACGATCTGTCGCACATCCGCCCGAAAGGATCGCCGGTTAAAAACTCGGCGCTCACGTCCACCGGTTTGGTTCCGTTTATGGAGCGATACTCCAATTCCACGCGCGAAGTGGCGCAAGACGGCCGCCGCGGAGCGTTGATGCTGAGCGTGTCCATCAAGCATCCCGACGCGGAAGATTTCATCGATGCCAAACTGGAGCAGGGCAAAGTTACCGGCGCCAACATATCGGTGAAAATTGACGACGGATTTATGAAAGCGGCTTCGGAAGACAAGCCGTATGTTCAGCAATATCCCATTAATTCCGACAAACCTAAGTATAAAAAAACCATCAACGCCAAAGAATTGTGGGAGAAAATCGTACACAACGCCTGGCGTTCGGCAGAGCCTGGCGTGCTGTTCTGGGACACAATCATAAAAGAATCCGTTCCCGATTGCTATGCCGATTTGGGTTTTGAGACCGTCTCCACCAATCCGTGCGGCGAAATTCCGTTGTGCCCTTACGACAGTTGCCGTTTGCTGGCCGTAAATCTGTATTCTTACGTGGTGAATCCGTTTAAGGACGACGCTTATTTCGATTTTGAACTTTTCGGCAAGCATATTCGTCTGGCACAGCGCATTATGGATGATATTATCGATTTGGAATCGGAGAAAATAGATAAAATCCTCGAAAAAATCAACAGCGACCCCGAATCGGAAGAAGTAAAATCGACGGAACGCACGTTGTGGGAAAAAATTCAGAAGAAAACCCTCGAAGGCCGCCGCACAGGCGTGGGAATCACCGCCGAAGGCGATATGCTGGCCGCCCTGGGAATTCGTTACGGCTCGGAAGAAGGGAATGATTTTTCGGAAAAAGTGCACAAAATTGTGGCGTTGAACGCCTACGCATCGTCGGTAGAGATGGCGAAAGAACGCGGCGCTTTTGCAGTGTACGACGCGGAAAGAGAAAAAAACAACCCCTTTGTGAACAGGTTGAAGGCCGAAGACGAGCAGCTTTACAACGATATGGTGAAATACGGCCGCCGAAATATTGCCTGCCTCACCATTGCGCCCACCGGCACAACCAGCTTGATGTCGCAAACCACATCGGGAATTGAGCCGGTTTTCATGCCGGTTTACAAACGCCGCCGCAAGGTGAATCCGAACGACAAAGACGTGAAAATAGATTTCGTGGACGAAAATAACGATTCGTGGGAAGAATACGTGGTTTTTCACCACAAATTCGTAACGTGGATGGAAGCAAACGGATATTCCACTACCAAAAAATATTCCAACGAAGAAATCGACGAAATGGTTGCCAAATCGCCCTACTACAAAGCTACTTCCAACGATGTGGACTGGCTCATGAAAGTGCGTATGCAAGGCCGCGTGCAAAAATGGGTGGATCACTCCATCAGCGTAACCATCAACCTGCCCAACAATGTGGACGAAGAATTGGTTGGCAAACTTTACATGGAAGCGTGGAAAAGCGGATGCAAGGGCTGCACGGTGTATCGCGACGGATCGCGCTCGGGCGTGCTAATCACCAACGAGGAGAAAAAAGAAGAAAAAAGCGACGAAGATTGCTACGAGCTGCCGCAAATAGTAACTTCGCGCCCCACAGAGCTGGCTGCCGACGTGATTAAGTTCCAGAACAACAAAGAGAAGTGGATTGCTTTTATCGGGTTGCTCAACGGCCGTCCGTATGAGATTTTCACCGGTATTAACGATGAAGACGACGGCATGATGATTCCCAAAAACATAACTACCGGAAAAATCATCAAAGCATACGATAACGACGGGCACAAGCATTACGATTTTCAATTCCGAAACCGCCGCGGTTACAAGATCACCATAGAAGGGCTTGACAGCAAGTTTAATCCCGAATTTTGGAACTACGCCAAACTTATTTCGGGAGTACTCCGTTACGGCATGCCCATCGACCAGGTTATCAAACTGGTATCGGGGCTGGAGCTCGACAGCGAAACCATCAACACGTGGAAAAACGGAGTTGAGCGCGCGCTGAAACGCTATTTGCCCAACGAAACCGAAATGAAAGGCCAAAAATGCCCCGTTTGCAGCCACGAATCGCTGGTTTTCGAAGAAGGCTGCCTCAAATGCCGCAACTGCGGAGCATCTAAATGCGGGTAACCCCGGGTGATGCGATTTCCAAATCGCACTAATTTAAAAAAGCGATACCGAATGGTGTCGCTTTTTTTAATGTTATTTTTCTTACCTTTGTCCAATGCAAGACACCTACAAGACTATAGAGTCAACAGCCCAAGGCTACATCACCGAGAAAAAAAGCAAATTCCTTTCGTTTATTTTTCCGGTAAAAACTGCCGAAGAAGCCAAAGAAATTGTAGAAGAACATCGCAAGAAATATTACGATGCGCGCCACGTTTGCTGGGCGTATATGTTGGGGTGGGAGAGAGCCGAATTTCGTTCAAACGACGATGGCGAACCGTCCGGAACCGCGGGAAGGCCCATTCTCGGGCAAATAAATTCTTATGAACTCACCGATGTGCTTATTCTGGTTGTCCGGTATTTCGGCGGAACGCTGCTGGGAACAGGCGGATTGATAAAAGCCTACAAAGAAGCGGCGGAAGACGCCATAAAAAACGCCGAAATAGTAGAAAAAACCGTGGATGAAACGCTGGTTATCCATTTCGAATACTTGTTGCTCAACGATGTGATGCGCGTGTTGAAACAATTCGAAAACGCTGCTTGGGAGCAAGATTTTAAAGAAAGCTGCACGATGAAACTTCAAATCCGGAAATCGGAATTTCAGCAACTGAGCAATAACCTGTCGCAAATTTACGGCGTAAAAATTGAAAAAGAACAAGAAGATCCCATATAAAACGCTGTAAGTTTTATCATTAAACTAAAAAAACACCTTCTGTTTTTGTTGCTATTCCACAATAATTAATAACAAAAACCCTAAAAATTCTTTTTGCTGATACAAAATTACTACTTTTGCAACCGAAAAATAAAGTGAAATATTCCCGCGGGAACATAAAACAAGATGAATGGCAAAGAATTTGGTTATCGTTGAGTCGCCGGCTAAGGCAAAAACAATTGAAAAATTTTTGGGTAACGATTTTAAAGTAATGTCCAGTTACGGACACATTCGCGACCTCAAGAAAAAAGATTTCAGTATTGATATCGAAAATAATTTTGAACCTATTTACGAAATTCCGGCCGATAAAAAGAAAGTGGTAACGGAATTAAAAGCCGCCTCAAAAAGTGCGGAAACCGTGTGGCTCGCTTCCGATGAAGACCGCGAAGGAGAAGCCATATCGTGGCATTTGTACGATGTGCTGAATTTGAAAAATAAGGATACCAAACGAATTGTTTTTCACGAAATCACCAAAACCGCCATTCAGGAAGCCGTGAAAAGCCCCCGAAACATAAACCAGAACCTGGTGGATGCGCAACAAGCGCGCCGCGTGCTGGACAGGATAGTGGGCTTTGAGCTGTCGCCCGTTTTGTGGCGCAAGATAAAACCGGCGCTTTCGGCCGGACGGGTTCAATCGGTTGCCGTGCGCCTTATTGTTGAGCGCGAACGTGAAATTCAACAATTCAACAGCGAAGCCGCCTACCGGATTATTGCCATTTTCACGAAAGAAGAAAACGGACAGCAATACGAAATCAAAGCCGAGTACAACAAACGGCTGAAAACCAAAGAAGAAGCGTTGGCGTTGCTGGAAAAACTAAAAGCATCGGTTTTCACGGTAGAAGATATTGTAACCAAGCCGGCAAAAAAATCTCCCGCGCCGCCTTTCACCACCTCTACACTTCAACAAGAGGCTTCCCGAAAACTGGGTTTCTCCGTTGCACAAACCATGATGGTTGCCCAGCGTTTATACGAATCCGGCCGCATTACGTACATGCGTACCGACTCGGTAAACCTGTCGGCTCTTGCCATTAATACGGCCAAAGCGGAAATTACCGGGCAATACGGTGAAAATTACCTGAAAATAAGAAAATACGCCACAAAATCCAAAGGCGCGCAGGAAGCTCACGAAGCCATTCGTCCCACATACATCAATGAGCACGAAGTGGGAGGAACCGCTCAGGAAAAACGGCTCTACGATTTAATTTGGAAGCGCACCATCGCCTCGCAAATGGCGGACGCCGAGCTGGAAAGAACGGTTGCCTCCATCCATATTTCCAACGCCGACGGCAAATTTATTGCTACGGGCGAAGTGATTAAGTTTGATGGATTTTTGCGCGTGTATATGGAAGGAACCGACGAGGAAAACGGCGAAAACGAAAGCGGATTGCTTCCTCCGATGAGAGTAAGCGAAGTTCTTCCCATGCAGGAAACCGTTGCTACGGAACGCTTTACGCAACGCCCGGCACGTTACACCGAAGCCTCGCTGGTGCGCAAGATGGAAGAGCTGGGCATAGGCCGTCCTTCTACCTACGCGCCCACCATTTCCACCATTCAAAATCGCGAGTACGTGGAAAAGAAAACCGTTGACGGTGTGGAAAGGATTTACAACATCCTCTCGCTGAAAAACGGAAAAATAAAAGATACCGATAAAAAGGAAATTGCCGGAACCGACAAGAACAAACTGGTTCCTACCGATATAGGAATTGTGGTAAACGACTTTTTGGTGGAATTCTTCCCCAGAATTGTCGATTACAATTTCACGGCCGATGTTGAAAAAGATTTCGACACCATAGCCGAAGGCAAACAGCAGTGGAACAGCGCGATAAAAGATTTTTATAAAGTGTTCCGTCCGGTTGTGGAGGAAACCATGGAAATGCGCATGGAGCACAAAGCCGGTGAGCGCGTGTTGGGAAAAGATCCCAAAACGGGGCGCCAGCTATCGGTTAAAATTGGCAGATACGGCCCGTTGGTGCAGATAGGTACTCCCGATGAAGAAGAGAAACCACTTTTTGCTTCGTTGCAGAAAACGCAATCTATTGAAACCATAACACCGGAAGAAGCGCTTAAACTGTTTGAGTTACCGCGCTCGCTCGGCGAATTTCGCGATAAGGAAATGACGGTTGGCGTTGGCCGGTTTGGGCCATACATCCGCCATAACAACAAGTTTGTTTCGTTGCCGAAAGGCGTTGATCCGTTAGAAATTTCTGCCGACGAAGCCATCGAACTTATTGAAGCCAAAGAGAAAAAAGACAGGGAAAAAATTATCAAAACTTTTGAAGAAGAGCCCGAATTGCAGGTGTTGAACGGACGATACGGCCCGTATATTTCTTACAAGAAAGAAAATTTCAAGATTCCCAAAACGCAAAAACCGGAGGAACTGACGTTGGAGCAATGCAAACAAATTATAGAGGAGGTGCAGAAATCGGGTACTGCTAAAAAAACTACAAAGAAAACGGGTAAAACCGCTAAAACTTCAGCAAAGAAAAAGTAGAAACGGTTTACAGGCCGTCTTTTCAAATAAAAATGAACACCCGCATCCGTCCATCAACTCACGCAGACTTACCGCAACTGCTACAAATTTACGAGACTGCGCGCCGTTTCATGCAGCAAACCGGCAACGCCGGGCAATGGATTGCCGGATATCCCCGAAAGGAACTTTTAATTAGCGATATTGAGCAAAAGCAGAGTTTCGTGTGCGTGAACCAAAACAATGAAATTGTGGGTACATTTTGTTATTTCGAGGGAGAAGAACCCACTTACCTTAACATTTACGAAGGCGCGTGGTTAAATGATGATTCTTACGGCGTTATCCATCGTATCGCTTCTTCCGGAAAACAAAAAGGCGTTGCGGAAACCTGCATCAACTGGGGCTTGGAGAGGTGTAAAAACATGCGTATAGACACCCATCGCGATAATAAAGTAATGCAAAACATACTCCAAAAACTTCAATTTGACTACTGCGGTATAATTTACCTTGCAAACGGTGCAGAGAGGCTGGCCTATCAAAAAACCATTACGGGAAATTAAGAAAAATAACTGCTCAAGTTTTGCTTTATGGGCGAATTAGGAAAGCAAACAGACACTCATTTTAGATTTTATTTATACAATTTGAACAATTTAAAATGTACCCTTGTTACATGATTAGTATTTCATAAAATACAAATCAAAAGGTTATAAAATCATTAAAAAATTGGATTATGAAACAGTTATCTAAAATGGCCGGAACGCTTACTCTTTTATTGTTTGGGTTGCTTTCAACAGCCATATCTTTCGCACAAGACGCAGAGCTCGACGTGAATATCAATACCGATCAAGGTGGCGGCGCTTTTTACACACAAATTTGGTTTTGGGTTATTGTGGGTTTAGTGTTTATTCTACTGTTAGT
>JAUNRY010000087.1 GCA_030539475.1 Bacteroidia bacterium
GTTTTATTCCGTCATTTTCGGTTTGTACATATCTTGTGCCGTAATGCCGCACTCTTTCATCATCCGGATGCAATATTCCAGTTTGCCGAAATCGGAATTGGTGTTGTTGGTTCCGAAAGTGAATTTCAATCCGGCAGCTTTGGCTTTCGCTATAAACGACCGGTTGGGTATTTCGTACCGATGATTGATTTCCAACACCTTATTGGTTCTCACCATGGCTTCAATTACTTTGTTTTGGCGTTCGTCCGTCCAAAATTCATCGTAACGGTCGTTCATCGCGTCGGGAAGGAAAGTGGGGTTCACATACACATCCATCGGTTCGTCCATCACCATAACTATCTTTTCCACAATTAAATCCATGTATTGCTGTTCGTCATCGATAAACACTTCATCGGGTATCCACAGGCGGGTTCTGTTGCCTTTCCGGTCGATAAATGTCATGGCATCGGTAAAAACGTAATCGAACCGGTCGCGGATTTCCTTTGAAAAAGTAACCGGCCATTCGCGCCCTTCGCCTTGCATGGCCTGAACAAACGGCTGGCCTTCCATTTTATCTAAATACTCAACAACCTCTGCATCGTTGGTAATTGGGAATCCAATACCGCAATTGGGCGCCAACGCGTAATTGATGCCGTATTTTCGCGATTGCGATTTTGCCAGATCGAGGGTTAAGTCTTCTTTCAGGTGCACGTGGTAGTCGAGGACCGGAAAATTGGCCTGATGCAGTTTGATGATATCGTCAGCCGATTCATCGATGGCTTCGGCAAGCTGGATGTCTATTAATGCCTTATGGGCTTTGAGCGGTGTAATTTCGATGGATTTCACTTCGATGGTTCCCTCCGTGCTTTGAACGGATACAGCGCCGCCGGAAAGGATTTGCGACGCGTTTTCCGGCGTTCGGTACGGGTTGGCCGGTTCTATGTATTCAACCAACAGGTCGTTGTTGACGGAAACATTGATTTTCTTGCCTTCTACCTTAATTCGAATATCGAACCACTCATCATTTTTCACGGTAGCTTTCGTCAGATTCCTCACCGAGAGCAAACTTCCGGTTTTTGTCCACCATTGCGCGTTTTCCAAGTCGTTGTTAAGCGCCACGGCATAACCGCCGTTACCGCTTTCATCGGTATGAAACCGAATTTCGCCTTTTCCGTTATCCACGGTTCTTGCCGTAAGAAGCAATTCAAAATCGGTAAACTTTTCGTTTTTAAGGGTAATCTTGCCCGCGTTGCCAACCTGAATCACGGAATCGGAAACCGCAACCGAACCTTCAGTCAACCAATTGTTTATATCCTCTCCGTTGAAAAGATTTTTTTGTGCGTTCTGTTGTGTACAGCTCAACAAAACAAGGCACAGAAGAAACAAAATTGATACAAATTTTTTAGCCATAGTTTTACATTTAGCAGATAATATATTTTTTAAAAAGTCAGTAGTAATTCAATCGTAAATTTATTGGAATCCATCTCTTCGTACAAATTCAAAATATCAAGTTCTTGTTTCACGAAATACCATTCGTAATCGAGTCGTAGAATAGATGCGAAATACTTTTCCGTCAAGCCAAACCCCAGTCCAACAGTTAACCTGTTTATATCAAATCCGCTCATATCAAGATTTTTATCTATAGCATCCCAACGAACGGCGGGAATTATGTGTTTAAAATAATAAGTTTCTTTCAGCGGAAAAACATACGCCCCCTGGAGGTAATACGAGAGCATTTTGTCGGTATTGTCATCCTTATTGTCGCGTTTCATAAACTCGGTTTCCACTTTCCAGTTATCAGTCGCATACCGTAAATCGGCACCATAAAACAGGTAATGCACTTCGGGTTTATTTAGGTAATCGTAGAACTTAAATGTAGAGCGTAATCCTTTCATATTTCCCAATTCCAGCCGGGCGCCGTATGATAATTGTTCGCGCCAAACGGGATCGTTGATGGTGTTTCCGTTGTACATACCAAATTCAATAGAGGTAGGAATTACACCGATTTGGAAATCATAATCGGCAAGGAAACCGATATCACGCGTACTAAGAAAATATTTCCCTATAAACGTGCGGTTGGCAAACATTATACTTCCCGGCGATGTAATGTAGGAATTAAACAGCGGAATGCTTGTCTGCCCTAACGACAAAGACATGCCTTCCAGGGGTTCAAAAGCGCCGTATAGATCCAACACTTTAAAATTGCCGTTATCGCTCAACTCAAGTTGTCCGCGATATGCGAACGTATTGGAAAGGTATCCTTTGATACCGAGCCTTGAATTTCTCACGGAGAACCGCGACATGTTGGTTTCGGAGGCGTATTCGAACTTGTTTTTCATGGTTCCGTCAACCTTGAAAGTTGGATAACGGACCGAATCGGTTTCTTGTGCCGATAAACTCAGTGAAATTGTGAAAAGAATTGCGATAATGTAGTTTTTGAATCTCATTATGTTGTTTGACGTTTGCGTTTTTAATTCTTATTTCTGAAACACACGCCCATGTGTTTCTGCTTCTATCATTTTCTTTTTGATGTCCAACCCCCAGAAATATCCGCCCAAACCGCCGTCGGAACGGATAACGCGGTGGCAAGGGATGATGTACGACACCGGATTATCGCCAATGGCAGAGCCTACCGCGCGCACCGCTTTTGTGTTGTTTGCGGCACCGGCAATGGCTTTATAGGACGACAATTTTCCGATAGGAATTTCGAGCAACGCTTTCCAAACATTTATCTGAAAATCGGTTCCGGAAATGTGAAGCGGCAGTTCTGAGACATCTTCGTTTCGGATAAAACGCAAGGCAGGTTGATGCAAATCGGTTTTTTCTTCCCGAACGGCAGCACCGGAATACCTTTTATTCAAATCACTCAGCATCAGCTCTTTTTCTCCGAAACCGATGTAACAAATTCCTTTGGGAGTGGAAGCAATGAGGGCTAACCCGAATGGGGTTTCGTAAAAGAAATAGCTTATCGGCAAGCTTTTTATTTCTTTTTTGTTTAGCGGGATTATAGCAATAGTATTGTTCATAATTTATTCTTATCTCAAGAGTTGGTTCATAAGCCACAAATAACTCGAATTTTATTCATGTCTATTTGTAAAATTAGTGGCGAAAATACTTTATTCCGCGAAAAACTGTTCAAATCCATTGGAATAAGCTACATCTAACGTGCCGTCGGGCATCGCGTAAATAAAATAATAGTGCAACCCGGGAATTTTTCCGGCAATTTCTTTCGATTTTTCCAATCCCGATGCCATGAACGCCGTGGCGTACGCGTCGGCCGTCATGCAATCGTCGGCAATGACGGTTGCGCCCAAAATATTCTGTTCCGAAGGATATCCGGTTTGCGGATCGATGGTGTGGGCGTATTTTTTACCGTCTTTCAGGTAAAAATTGTGATAATTTCCCGATGTTGCCAGCGACTTATCGCACAGCGACAGAATCGTTTGCATTTCGAGGAACAATCCGGTGCTGTCGTCAAGCGGCTTTTCCACACCAATGCGCCAGCACACGTTTTTATCGTTGATGCCTTTGGCTGCGATTTCACCGCCAATGGAAATCATGTAATTTTCAACCTCGTAATTTTCAAGCAATTTGGCCACTAAATCGCAGGCATACCCTTTGGAAATTGCGGAAGGGTTGAGTTGTACTCTCGAATCGGTTTTCACCACATTTCCCTGGCTGTCGATGGAAATCTTATCGTATCCCACAAATTGTTTCAGGCTATCGATAACTTCGGGCGTGATACTGTCTATGTTTTTGAAGCCAAATCCCCAGGCATTAACAAGCGGCGAAGCCGTAATGTCGAATTTACCATCCGACATGCGTGAAACTTCCATCGATTTGTTGAATACTTCCATAAACATGGAATCGGGTTTCACGGGAATGTTGTTGTTTATGTTTGAGATAATGGAAGTTTCTCGAAACGGATTAAGAGATTGTTCAAATCGTTCCAATTCTTCCAGAATTTCTGTTTCCAATGAGCGGTTGTAAGCGTATTTTATGCTGTACAACGTGTGAAAAATTTCGCCGCTGTTGTGAAAATAGGTGTAGTCTTTCTTACTTTGAGTGCAAGAAGACAAAAGAAATATAGAAAGGACTACGAATGCCGATAAAAAAGATATTTTTGCTTTCATATGTCTGTTTATTAATCCATTAAATCCATTCCGTTATTTCTTCCGGTGATTTTCGTTTTTTACTTCTGGAATCCGGTTCCACGTTTTCGGGATATCCAATGGGCAATAGAACTATAGGCGCCATATTTTCATCCAATTTTAATCCGTCTTTAATGATTTGCGGATTGAAATTGCAAACCCAGCAGGTCCCAAGTCCCATATCGGTAATTTTTAACACCATGTGTTCCACGGCAATGGCAATATCGATATCAAGATGATCTTTACCGTCGCACGGGCGTTTCCACGATTGTTCACAATTTCCGCAGACAAGAATATAAAGTGGAGCGGCGTTGAACCATTCGCGAGGATAACTTTCGCGAACCACCCGCTTCGCCTCTTCCGATTGGCATACGAAGAATTTCCACGGTTGAAAATTCACCGCGGAAGGCGCTAATCGGGCACTTTCTATTATCTTTTCAATATACTGTTTATCAATCAGCTGACAGGAATATTTCCGTATCGATTTGCGTTGCAAAATTATTTCGTCTAAACTTTTTGTCATTTTGTTTGGCTTTTGAAATATCACACTGGCATCAATCTCGTCCTGTCTCTCCTATCTCCCTGTCACCTTGTCGAATTAAATTTCTTCCTCTATCCTGTAATTATTTCTATCGGGAGAATTTCGCGAAATGAGTTCGCCTAAAAATCCGGTGAGAAAAAGCAAGGTTCCCATGACCATCAGCGTAAGAGAAATGAAAAAATAGGGCGACTCGGTTACCAAACGATACGGATTTCCGTGGTGCATGTCGTATAACTTAATGGCTCCCACCGCAATAATGGCAAAAAAACCAAGAACAAACATAATGCTTCCAAGCAGTCCGAAGAAGTGCATGGGTTTTTTGCCGAATTTATTCAGGAACCAAATAGTCAGTAAATCCAGGTAACCATTTACAAAACGCCTTGCGCCGAATTTGCTCTTCCCGTATTTTCGCGCCTGATGTTGTACTACTTTTTCTCCAATATTTTTAAAACCGGCATCTTTTGCCAAGATAGGAATGTAGCGGTGCATATCGTTATACACCTCAATGCTTTTTGCCAGAGAACGTTTGTAGGCTTTGAGGCCGCAGTTGAAATCGTGCAACCTTATTCCCGACACTCGCCGGGCTGTGGCGTTGAATAATTTCGAAGGCAGGTTTTTGCTCAATGTGGCATCGTAACGCTTGCGTTTCCAGCCGGAAACCAGGTCGTAACCGTCTTCTTTTATCATCCGGTAGAGTTCGGGAATTTCGTCGGGGCTGTCCTGCAAATCGGCATCCATGGTGATAATCACGTCTCCTTTTACTTTTCGGAAAGCGCAATGCAAAGCGGGCGATTTTCCGTAGTTGCGCTGGAATTTTATCGCTTTCACCCTATCCGATTGTTCGCGGAGTTGCGTAATTATTTCCCACGAACGGTCGGTGCTTCCATCATCCACAAAAATAATTTCGTACGAAAAACCGTTCTCGTCCATCACTCGTTTTATCCACGTATGCAGTTCAGGGAGCGATTCTTCTTCGTTGTATAGCGGAATTACTACTGAAATATCCATATCAATTTACGATTTGCGGTTCACAATTTGCGATTTGGTGCTTTGTGGATTAAACCGCAGCACTATGGGTACGATAAACAACGACAAAATCAATCCAACAAATACATCGGCCAAAATTACATTACTGAAAATATAATTTACCGGTGTGGGCAAAGGTTGGTTCTCAAAGGAACTCAATAGTGTTTCGCTTAAATTGAACGTTTTAACCGTTTCAATCATATTCTCGTACAGTTTCCCAACAAAGGCCGGATCAATCCACGTGATGTGAATAAACACCATTACCGCTTCCAGAATAGAAGCAAAGAAAAACAGCGTAATTCCAAACCTGACTCCGTGCCAATATCCCATTTTATTGCCTGTAATACTTGTTTTATACTTTATCAGAAAATAATAAAGAATCAACGGCGTACCTATTGCCAAAAACGAACCGATGAGGTTTAACGCCAAAATACGGGTAGAGCCTATTACAAAAAGGTATTTCAAAATCCAAAACAAACCCAGAAATATACCGGCGTGCATGGCGTAATTAATCAACTGACTTTTATTTTCCTGCATACAAATCTTTTTAAACATACAAAAGTAACTAAAAAAGTTGAAACGTTTGGGGTTGAAGTTTTGTAAAACGTTCTGCTTTGCATATCTGTTTCTTTTTTATATCTTTGCTCTGATAAATTTATAGCAATTTGCATTATGAATACAACGAAAATGGCTGTTGAAAAAAACAGCATCATACGCCAACTGCTCGATGTAAACGATGCCGAAGTGCTCGAACAAGTAAAACAACTGCTTCGGCGCGAAAATAAGAAACATCCTGCAGATTGGGTTTCCGAACCCGAAGAGGAATATAAGCCTCTTAACAAACAAGAAGTTTTATCCGGTTTAAATGAAGCTTTTGCAGAGGCAAGACTGGCTCGAGAGGGGAAATTACAAGGCAGACCATTAAAAGACGTACTGAATGAATTATAGATTTATTTCGTACAACACTTTTATTCGAGAGCTTAAAAGGTTAAGTAAACGTTACAGATCTCTTAAGAACGACTTAGCAGCATTAGAAGAAGAATTAAGCAAGAATCCTCAGTTGGGAACCGACTTGGGCAATGGTTTTCGCAAGATACGTCTTGCCATAACATCTAAAGGTAAAGGTAAACGTTCCGGAGCCAGAGTAATTACGCTTACGCTAATTGTTTCAACTGAAGAAATCACTGTAGGGTTTATTTACATTTACGATAAATCTGAAAGTGAAAACATTACAGATAAGGAATTAAAAGAGCTGTTGAAACAAAACGGATTGCTTTAAACACGAATCGTTTCCACCGAACACAATATTTCCGCCCTCCACCGTGTGAATTATTCAAAACTTATGTTAACTTTGCACGAATTTTAAAAACGTATTTTTTTTAACATGGAAAATGTAAAATCGCTCACGCCCCTGTCAAAAACCATAGTGGGGGTTCAGTTTCTCTTTGTGGCTTTCGGAGCCACGGTGTTAGTTCCTCTTTTAGTTGGTTTAGACCCGTCCACCGCGTTATTCACCGCCGGAATCGGAACATTAGTCTTTCATCTGGTAACTAAAGGCATCGTTCCCATTTTCCTGGGCAGCAGTTTCGCGTTCATCGCGCCCATCATCAAAGCCACGGAATTGTACGGATTGCCCGGAACCCTGTCGGGATTGGTGGCGGTTGGAGCCGTGTATTTCCTGATGAGCGCGCTGGTGAAATGGCAAGGCATCGGGGTGATAAAACGATTGTTTCCTCCGGTAGTTATCGGCCCTGTAATTATGCTTATCGGGCTTTCGCTGTCGGGCACCGGCGTTAATATGGCTTCCGAAGATTGGGCGCTGGCTCTCATTTCGCTGATCACGGCTATCGTGGTAAGCATGTTTGCCAAAGGCTTGTTGAAGTTGATTCCGATTTTTAGCGGCCTCATCGTGGGCTATATTGCAGCTATGCTGATGGGGAAAATAGATTTCTCAAGCATAGCCGCCGCGCCTTGGTTAAGTTTTCCTCAATTTGTTACGCCAAAGTTTTCTTGGGAAGCCATTTTGTTTATGGCTCCGGTAGCCATTGCTCCTGTAATTGAACATATTGGCGACGTCTATGCCGTAAATCAAGTAACGGGAAAAGATTTTGTCAAAAATCCCGGTTTGCACAGAACCATGTTTGGAGATGGAATAGCGTGCAGTATTGCCGGATTAATCGGCGGGCCTCCCGTAACCACCTATTCCGAAGTTACCGGCGCCATGATTCTCACCAAAGTAACCGATCCGGTTGTGTTTAGAATTGCAGCTATTACCGGTGTTTTATTTTCATTGGTGGGAAAAATAAGCGCTTTTCTAAAGACAATTCCCGGATCCGTGTTGGGCGGAATAATGCTGCTGCTTTTCGGTATGATTGCAGCCACGGGCGTCAACAATATGATAGCGAATAAAACCGATATGAGCAACACGCGCAACCTGATTATAGCCTCGCTTATTCTGACTACCGGAATTGGCGGAGCCGTAATGAACATAGGTAATTTCACTTTCGCCGGAATTGGTTTAGCTGCCATGGTGGGAGTAACGCTGAATTTAATTTTGCCGAAAGGGAAAGAAGAAAAGGAAGAGAAAAAAATGTAGTTATTTCTCTTTGGCGAGAAAGAAACCTCCTTGCATCTGACGGACTTAAAACCGTCAGATGCTTTTTTTT
>JAUNRY010000088.1 GCA_030539475.1 Bacteroidia bacterium
GGAGTTCACACCGGCAAATAAATCAACTTCTTGGTATCGAAAAATGGTTCTGCAAAGTATGTACTGAGGGGAAACACTTCCACTTTGTTTTTAAACGGCGAGAGTTCAGACGATAAATCTCCGCCTTTCAGGCAGATAATTCCGTTGGGAAGCGCGTTTTTCTGATCGGGAGAGATGTTTTTGCGTACAATTTTCACTAAATCGGGCAACGGCATCACGGCACGGCTTACAACGAAGTCGAATTTTCGTTTTTCGTTTTCCATGCGCGTGTGCGCAAATTCTACATTTTGCAGGCCGATGGCTTGCGAAACTTCGCGGGCAACTTTCACTTTTTTCCCGATACTGTCTAACAACAAAAAACTGACTTCGGGGAAAAATATGGCGAGCGGTACGCCGGGAAATCCGCCGCCGGTGCCTACATCCATAAGCGATGTTGCGGGTTGAAAACGGATGTATTTTGCGATAGCGAGCGAATGCAACACGTGGTGAAGGTAAAGGTTATCGATATCCTTGCGCGATATAACGTTTATTTTAGCATTCCAATGGGAATACAAATCGAAAAGTGCGCTAAACTGCTCTTGTTGTTTCGCGGAAAGAAAGGGAAAATAATGATTGATGAGGTTCACTACAGCCGGGATAGTTTTAATGCGATGGAATTTTCGCGCAACAACGGACGAATGACGTTGTAAGGAATAAAAATTTCGGGCACGGGAAGTTGATAGGCGGAATATTCTCCCTTGTTGAACGTGTAGATTATCCCTTTATCGGTGAGGAGAAAATTTTTGTTTGGCAGAATTTCATCGATACCGAAAAAACCCAAGTCTTCGAGTTCGCGAATCGATCGCACATTGTTCGCTTCAAACAGCGCATCCTGAATTATGGAACGCAGCGCCACGTCGTATCCGGCCGAAAAAATATCGGCCTCGCCCAACAGCTCGGCAGTTGAAAGATCAAGCACATAATTCTTAACGGTTTCGTACGACAAACGGCCGCCTTTATTATTGACCTGCCTTACCCGATACGAAATTATGCCGTATTGATTATAAACAATGGAGTCTGACAGATTTTCGTAATAAGAATAGAAAACTTCGGGAAGATGAGCGTTATCCTCGTCGCTAAAATACAATTCATCCAGGTTTTCTATATGTGCCTGAGATGGACGGTTGACGATATAAATTTCCGCGTCGTTTTTATAGTTTTCTATGTAGTTTTTAATATAGCTGTCCACAGCGTCATCAACGGACAAACTATCGTAATTCAGTCCCAGAACCGTTGTTACAAATACATTTTGGACGGCCTGCGTGTTGAAGCCGGTTATGTTTTTCGGATAAACAAAGTTCAACGTCAGGTTACACGATGGATTTTCGGGATTATTATCCAGAAAGTGCTGTTTTTCTCTGCTTATCGTATCAAACTCTACCCCATTATCGGCTTTAAACATGCTTCTCTTGTTATTGTCGCAAGATAAGAACGATAAAACAAGCAGAATAGCCGCCATGGATGAATACGCGAGTACCTTTTTTTCCATATTATTAATAATAGATATGCAAATATAAGCAAATTTATTTGGCTTCATGGCTCATATACACAAAAAAGAGAATGCAAAACATTCTCTTTTTTTAATTCAACGCGTATCTAAAGCCTAATGGCTGAAATCTAATTCAATACTTGTGCCCATCCTCATCCAAATCTTCGAGTTTAAGTTTTTTCCTTTCAAGCGCTCTCCACGCGTAAACAATGTAAGCAATTACGAAGGGAACAATCAATGAAACAATGGACATTGCCATTAACGTAAACTCGCTCGACGAAGAGTTTTGCACCGTAAGTGAACTCTGCAAGTTGGTATAAGACGGATAATAAGCCGTGTTGTTATATCCGGCAAGCAAAAACAACATGGTTACGGTTACCACCGTACCTGCTCCGGCAAACCAAATGCCGTTGTTGTACGATTTTTTAAGCACCGTACCAAAAATTCCCCACAGCACCAACACAACTCCCACAAGGAAAAGCACCAGCACAACGGGCATTTCAATTAAATTATGGAAATATTTGTAGGGTTGCATGAAAATTTCGTTGGTTTCGGGATTCACGGCGTAGCCATCAGACAACAGCGTCCAAATAAGGAACGCAAGAAAGAACACCACAAACGGAACGCCATTGTATAAGGTGTATTTGCGCGAACGCTCCACCAATACATCGTGATGCAGACGATTTATAAAAAATAAACTCGCCAGTGTTCTTGCCAGAAAAAACACAGCCAAGCCCAGACACCAGTTGCGGAAATTACCCAATGCTTCGAGGCCGTGAAACGGATTGTCCCATCCGCTCATCACCATACTCCCGGTTGTGCTGAAATTCACTATGTTGGCTTTATTGATGGAAAATTCAGATCCGGTGAAAAAAGTAGCTACCGCAACGCCCAGTACGAACGTGCCCACCAAGCCGTTAAATAACAGGAAATTGCGATAAGTTCTCGCACCGAAGATATTGCCCGGTTTCGATTGAAACTCATACGATACCGCTTGCAATACAAACGAGAACAAAAGCAACATCCACACCCAATACGCGCCTCCGAAACTGGTGGCGTAAAACACCGGAAACGACGCAAAAAACGCCCCTCCAAACGTTACCAGCGTGGTAAACGTATATTCCCATTTTCGCCCCAGGGCATTAACCAGGAGTTTTTTTTCGTCTTCGGTTTTCCCTAACGTGCCCAATATCGATTGCCCGCCTTGCACATAGAGCAGAAAAACCAGCAATCCGGCAAGCAGCGACACAATAAACCACCAGTAATTTTGAAGAAATTCGTGTGTAATCATAATCGTTGTAATCTTTTTTTTTGTAAAACTTCTCTTAATGTAAAATTATTGGGGTTCCGATGCCAGCGGATCAGGCCCTTTCTTTATCTGTTTTGTCATAATTGTGATGTTGGCAATAAGTAAGCCCGTAAAAATCAGCATAAAAATCACCAACGTGGCAATAATGTTTCCCGTAGAAACACCCGATATGGCGGCGCGCACGGGCAAAATATCCTGAATAGTCCACGGTTGGCGTCCAAATTCCGCAACCAGCCAGCCGAGCTGTGTAGCAAGATACGCCAGCCCGATACTCCACAACCCAACGTGTTGCAGCCATTTGGTTTGATGCAGTTTCTTTTTCCGGTGGAAGAAGATGATTACGGCGAAAAACAAAATGAAATATCCGCCAATCATCACCATCAGGTGGAAAGCGTAAAAGGTAACGCCCACCGGCGGAATCATCTCTGTTTCCGAATCGAGAAACGCGTAGCCGAAATACTTGAAATTTTCTTTCACCACCATTTCGTGGTTTGCCGCGTCGGTATCGCGTCCTTCCTGCTTAGCCACTCCATAATCGGACAGCGCCTGATGGGCAATTTTTCCGCGTTCGCGCATTTCATTGAACGATAGCGCCGCAGTGCCGTCGGGAAGCGTATATCCGCCTTCCACAATATCTTTGATGCCGGGCACAAAAGCATAGGCATCACGATATCCCATCAGTGAAAGCAGATTGGGGATTTCCACTTTAAAAAAGTAAGGGTTAACCTCGTCGTTAAACGCTTTTTTATTCGGATTCAACACCCCCACGGCAACCAGCCCGGCGCCTTGCTGACCCTCGTAAAGGCCTTCCATGGCGGCCAGTTTCATCGGTTGTTTTTGTGTAACTTCGTAAGCGGAACCGTCGCCCGTGAGCGCGGTCAGCAAAAATGCCACAAGGCCGAAAATAGCGCCTATTTTAATGCTTCGGAGGGCAAAATCGATGTGTCTTTTGCGAATGAGGTACCAGCAGCCGACACCCACCACAAATGCCGCACCCACACCCCACGATGAGGTAACGGTATGGAAGAATTTATTAACCGCCACGGGCGAGAAAGCAACGGCCCAGAAATCGGTCATTTCGTTTCGCATTGTTTCGGGGTTAAATTCCATTCCCACGGGATATTGCATCCACGCGTTGGCAACCAAAATCCAGAATGCCGATAGCGTAGCGCCCGTTATGGTGAGCCACGTGGCGGTAAGGTGTACGCCTTTGCTCACACGGCTCCAGCCGAAAAGCATGATGGAGATAAACGTGGCTTCGAGAAAGAAAGCCAAAATACCTTCAATGGCGAGGGGTGCGCCAAAAATATCGCCCACGAACAAACTGTAGTTCGACCAGTTGGTTCCGAACTGGAACTCCATGATAATTCCCGTTGCCACCCCAATGGCAAAGTTGATAGCGAAGAGTGTTTGCCAGAATTTGGCGGTATGTTTCCATTTTTCGTCGCCCGTTCTCACGTAAATGGTTTCCATAATTGCCATAATCACTCCCAACCCCAACGTGAGGGGAACAAAAATCCAGTGATACATGGCCGTGAGTGCGAATTGCGCCCGCGCCCAATCTACTGCTGCAAGTGCTAATAATTCCATAAATTCATATTTTTTTTAAAATGTTGCGAATTCTTGTTGTTTTTCTTTATTTATCAGTTGTTTACGCACGCTCCTTCATCAGGCTATGCTTGCCCCATTCCGCCAATGGGAGGCAGAAATCCGGGATTTTCGTTGTTTACCGCAATGCTTCCGTTCATCTTTTCAAACTTATCTATATTGTCTCTTAACGCCAACAGGAGCCTTTTAGCGTGTTCCGGCGTGAGAATGATGCGCGATTTAACTTTTGCTTTGGGAATACCCGGCACAATTCGCACGAAGTCTATCACAAATTCCGATGAGGAGTGCGATATGATGGCTAAATTGGAATACGTTCCCTGCGCAATTTCTTCTGTGAGTTCTATTTGAATTTGATTATCGTTGTTTAAATTTTCCATTGACAAATAAAATCTAATATTGAGTATAGAAAAGATTAGTAAAGCAGAACAAAGAAATGTAAAAATTCTTAATCTACAAAGTTAATTGGGGAAAGAAATAAGGAAATGTCCGATTTTAATCTAAAAATGTCCCATTCTTTGGGACATTTTTTAAAAACGGTATTTTTTAACAATTTATTCTTTCAACTTTAGCGGCGAGTATGGCAAATCCAACGAGTCGGCAACTCCTTTGTAAACAAGATCGCCGTTAATCACGTTGAGGCCTTCGCGTAAATCGGGAAACTTTTTGCAGGCATCCACCCACCCCATTTCGGCCAGCCTGATAACATAGGGCAGCGTGGCATTGGTAAGCGCCCGCGTGGAGGTAATGGGTACCGCACCGGGAATATTGGCCACGCAGTAATGCACTATTCCGTCTATTTCATATATGGGATTGGCATGAGTGGTGGGGCGCGTTGTCTCGAAACATCCGCCCTGATCTACCGATACATCTACCAATACCGTTCCGGGCGCCATGTCGCGAAGCATATCGCGCGTAATCAGATGCGGGGCTTTGGCGCCGGGAATTAATGTGGCTCCGATGATAAGATCGGCTGTTTTTATCAAATCATGAATCATGAATTGGGTAGAATAAATAGTATCTACGTTTGGCGGCAAGGTTTCAGACAGGTAGCGAAGGCGGTTGAGATTTATATCCAGCAGTTTTACATTGGCGTTCATTCCGGCAGCCATTTGTGCGGCATTGTGCCCCACAATTCCAGCGCCTATAATTACTACTTCGGCCGGTTTCACGCCCGGAACTCCTCCCATTAAAACTCCCTTTCCGCCTTGCGGCCTTTCGAGATACTTGGCGCCTTGCTGAACCGACATACGGCCGGCCACTTCGCTCATGGGAGTCAGCAACGGAAGCGAGCGGTCTGCCGCCATTACCGTTTCGTAAGCAATACACACGGCGTTGCTCGCCATCATGGCTTCAGTAAGTTTTTTGCTCGATGCCAGGTGCAGATAAGTGAAAACAATCTGGTCTTTTTTAATGAGGTTGTATTCACTCTCGATAGGTTCCTTTACTTTTACTATCATATCGGCCACATCGTACACCTCCGCGATGGTATCGAGCATAACCGCTCCCGCTTTGATATAACGCTCATCGGGAAGCTGGCTCTCTTTTCCAGCATTCTTTTGCATGAAAACCTGATGTCCCCGTTGCGTAAGTTCATAGACTCCGGCGGGTGTCATTGCTACCCTGCCCTCTTGTGGTTTAATTTCCTTTGGTATTCCAACTTTCATAATATATTTTTATTAATGGTTATTTTTAGATTGCTACGCTTTTGTATTTCAATTAATAGAGCATCTGTGTTCTGATGTCTGTTTCCCGTAAATTATTTCAATTGTAAAAGTAGTACAAAAAAAATAATTTTACGAAAAAATTATTCGAAAATCTCTCCAATTTTTACCGGGCAATGGCTGAAAGCAAAGCTTGATCAGTTTTTATCTCGAACAATGAACCTGCAACAAAATTCATTCTCGCTTGTTTTATCAATGAAAACCGCATAAGAATGGACGATAGATTACAACAACAACTCAATTTCATTATCGAAGTAGATAAACTAAAAAACGTTATCCGCAAAAATTTTCTTATAGACGATTCGCGGCGCGAAAACGTGGCCGAACATTCGTGGCACAGCATCTTACTGGCTCAGGTATTTTTCGAATACGCGGAGAACAAACACGAACTCGATTTGCTCCACATAGTGAAAATGATAACGATACACGATTTGGTGGAAATTTACGCCGGCGACACGTTCATGTTCGACGAGGAGGGCAATCAGGAAAAATTCAAAAGAGAAGACGAAGCCGCCGGAAGAATATTCGGGTTACTACCTGAGGATCAGGCAAAGGAATTATACCGGTTGTGGCTGGAATTTGAACAAGAAAACACGCCCAATGCCATTTACGCCGTGGCCATCGATAAAATTATGCCCGTGATGCTCAACACTTTTAGCCAAGGCACAAGCTGGCGCGAAGCATCCATTACCTCCGAAAATGTTTTCAACACCTTAAGCCTTATAAAAAAAGGGCCGGAAAAAATATGGGATCTTTTCTGTGAAATTGTAAAAATTGCCGAAGAAAAAGGCCATTTAAAGGGGTAGCAAGCTGAAAAAAACAAGCAACGTTGTTTCGAAAAATGCACCCACAACCTAAAGTATTCTCAAAACCTGGCCGGCTTGCGTTAGATTTAGTTAAATTATTTTTATATAAGCTCGTCCGAAAAACTTTATTGTGAATTTCTTGTTCAGATTAAAAGCAGGTGAAGCGTAACATATTTCATCTGATATATTACTGTATTTATCAAAATTCAAACCCTCTTTTATTTATGAGCAAAAAGAAAATAGCCGTTTTAATAGGCAGCCTGAGAAAAGAATCCTATAACAGGAAAGTAGCCAACCAGTTGATAGACCTGGCGTCGGAATCGTTGGAACTCGAAATAGTTGAAATTGGGCAACTACCCCATTACAACGAAGATTTAGAACAGGATGTTCCTAAAGAATATACCGAATTTCGCGAAAAAATAAAATCGTTTGACGGATTTTTATTCGTAACTCCCGAATATAACCGTTTGGTTTCCGGTGTTCTTAAAAATGCTTTCGATGTGGGCTCCAGGCCTTACGGACAAAGTGTTTGGGGAGGCAAGCCCGGAGGTGTGGTAAGTGTATCGATGAGTGCGATTGGCGGTTTTGGAGCCAACCACGCGGTGCGGCAATCCATGGTATTTCTCAATGTTTACATGATGCAACAACCCGAAGCATACATTGGCGCGGCACATACACTTTTTGACGATAGCGGTAACCTGACGAATGACAGCACGCGTGAGTTTTTGAAAAACTACATCGATGCTTACGAAACGTGGGTAAATAAATTTTAATGAACAAAACACTTAAATATGGCAACAAAATTTCATCCTTTCATATCCTTTAACGGAACCTGTGAAAAGGCTTTCAACATGTACAAAACCATTTTTGGAAGCGATTACGTCAAGTTTATACGCTACAACGACGTGATGCATCAGGAAGGAGCGCCACAATCTTCGGCCGAATTTGGAAATCAAATCAGACACATTGAGTTGCCGCTTAACCACGATGTGAGTTTATTGGGTTGCGACAACGCAGAAGACTCTGCAGGTTTGGTGGAAGGAAATAACCTGAAAATATGCATTATGCCCGAAGACAACGAAGAGGCCAACCGGCTTTTTGAAGCTCTTTCCGAGGAAGGAGAAGTTAAAGTGGAGATGCAAGATTCATCCTGGGGATCGTATTACGGATCGTTGATCGACAAATTCGGAATTCATTGGATGATTGAGGTTCCCTCCAACGAAACTCCTCCGTCTCACGCTGATAACGCGAATATCCATATTCCGTAAAAGGGAAATATCAATACATTTAAAAAGTGCCGGACAATTTGTGTCCGGCTTTTTTTATGAACTAAAAACAAACGATGTATTTTACCCCGCTCTGTTTATCCCGTTTCGTA
>JAUNRY010000089.1:0-7291 GCA_030539475.1 Bacteroidia bacterium
AAGCCATCGAAAAGCTCAAAGAGATAAAAAAAGAACTTTTATCGCTGGAAGAAGAATTTGATAAACTGCACGAACAGCAGAAATACAGCAAAACAGAAGTTGAATAAGCTACGCAAGTCACCACGCAAGTCGAAGAACTTATGAAGGTGTTAAATAAAGAAATGTATCGTCAAGAAATACAAGATAGACTTAAGCTTTCAAACAGGGAACACTTTCGGTTAAGTTATTTAAAACCGACGCTGGAATTAGGTCTTATCGAAATGACTCTTCCGGATAAACCCAACAGCCGTTTGCAAAAATACCGGCTAACACAATCAGGAATTAATTTAAAAAACGAAATATGAGAAAACTTTTTATCTTTTTTGCTGCCATTGTTTCCACGGCAGTTTTTGGACAAGTAAAAATGGGCGCTGAAATCACCGATAAATACCTGCCGCTCATCAAAGGCAAGCGCGTGGCCGTAATGGCAAACCAAACGAGCATGCTTGGCGATGAACACCTGGTGGATTTTTTGCATCGGGGCAAGTACAACATTGTAGGGATTTTCTCGCCCGAACACGGGTTTCGCGGCACAGCCGACGCGGGCGAACACGTGGCCAGTTCGGTTGATGAGAAAACCGGAATTCCCATTTGGTCGCTCTACGGAAGCAGCGGAGGAAAACCTTCGGCAGATAAGATGAAGGAATTCGATATTCTGCTTTTTGATTTGCAGGACGTAGGCCTTCGGTTTTACACCTACTACGCCAGCATGGCACGATTGATGGACGCTTGCGCCGAACACAACAAGAAAATGATTGTGCTCGACCGCCCCAATCCGAACGGTTTTTACGTGGACGGCCCCATTCTTGACATGAAGCACAAATCGGGCGTAGGCTGGCTGCCAATTCCTGTTGTTCACGGAATGACGCTGGGCGAACTCGCGCTAATGATAAACGGCGAAAAATGGTTGCCACAGGGCAGAATTTGCGATGTAACGGTGGTACCGTGCGAGAATTACACGCGCCAAACCCGATACGAATTACCCATCGCCCCCTCTCCCAACCTACCAAATATTCAATCTATTTACCTGTATCCTTCCACTTGTTTGTTCGAAGGAACAGTGGTGAGTTTAGGCCGCGGCACCTCTTTTCCGTTTCAGGCATACGGACATCCGAAATTCAAAGGATCCGATTTCTCATTTACCCCGCGCAGCGTTCCGGGGGCAAAAAATCCTCCGCTTCTCAACCAAAAGTGCTACGGTGTTGATTTGAGAAACGTTTCGCACGAATACATTTGGGAGAACGGATTCGATCTTTCTTACGTCATCGACGCATATAAAAACCTTCAACTGGGCGATAAATTTTTCTCGTCATTTTTCGAAAAACTGGTTGGTGTAGATTACATTCGACAAGATATCATGGCCGGAAAATCGGCTCAAGAAATTAAGGAAAAGTGGTTTTGCGATGTGGTGAAGTTTAAACAGCAGCGGCAGCCGTATTTGTTGTATGAAGAGTAATATAATTTGGGATTGTGGATTTGAGATTTGAAAGTATTGCCAATTTGTCCTTTTTGCTTCAGAAATCGTAAATCTGGAATCGTAAATCTCAAATAGTTTTATACTTTTGTAAAAATAATAATAACTCATGGTTGACAAACTTTCAGACCCAATCGGCCGTTTGATGGGATTACGCTACAAATCTCATCCCTGGCACGGAATTTCCATCGGCGAAAATGCTCCCGAGGAATTAACAGCTTTTATAGAAGTAGTTCCTACCGATACGGTAAAGTACGAAATAGACAAGCGGAGCGGATATTTACGCGTTGACAGGCCTCAAAAATTCTCAAACGTAGTTCCCGCGTTATACGGATTTATTCCGCAAACCTTCTGCGGTAAAAGAGTAGGCGACTTTTGTAACGAAAAAACCGGAAGAAACGATATTGTTGGCGACGGCGACCCGATGGATATTTGCGTGTTGACCGAAAAAGACCTCTCGCACGGCGATCTGTTGGTGGATGCCATTCCTATCGGAGGCTTTCGGATGATTGACGGAAATCAGGCAGACGATAAAATCATCGCTATTTTAAAAAACGACACCGTTTACGGCCATTACGACAATATTGATGATGTTCCGAAAATTGTAATTCAACGCCTGGAACATTATTTCCTTACCTACAAAGACATGCCCGGCGAGGATCGCAATACCGAAATCACCCACGTTTACGGATGCGATGAAGCTCTCGAAGTTATTCGCTACGCTGTACAGGATTACAACGAACGGTTCGAAAATATAGGATTAATTTTGTCGTGAAGCGAGCTAAAAAGTAATTACAACCACTTTTTTCGCCTGAAGTACCACAAAATGGCCAACGAGGAAACCACCATCGAAACAATTGCCATTGGATAGCCCCACTTCTGGTTCAATTCGGGCATTATCGCAAAGTTCATCCCGTAAATGCTGGCGATGAGCGTGGGCGGCATAAAAATTACCGAAACAATGGTGAATATTTTGATAATTTTGTTCTGTTCAATATTCACATATCCCAAGAACGTGTCCTGCAAATAATCCAACCGGTCGAAACTAAATTTGATGTGCTCCACCAGCGAGTTAATGTCCTTAATCATCATCGACAGTTTGGGCTGCAACTCCTTCGATATGAAATCGCTACGCAGCATGCTCGAAACAGTACGCTGTTTATCTATAATATTTTCGCGCAGCATCATGGTTTTTTCCTGCAAGTTTTTAATCTCACCTAAAAGTTCTTTGTCGGCTTCCTGCAAACTAAGGCTGTTACTGAGATTCGTGATTTTGTGCGTCATGTTCTCAATCATATCCGCGTCAAATTCCACCCGCGTTTCGAGCAACGCCACCAAAACATCGGCTCCGGTGTTGTATCCTTTCGGGTTTGCCGATATTTTCTTCACTGTTTCGTGAAACGATATAAGTTCCTCGCTCCTGACAGTAACCAATATGTTGTTTTTGAGAATAAACGAAACCGGATCGCTTTCGAAATTCGACAGCAGGAAGTTGGAGTTAACCACCAGTGTATCTTGCGTTTCTATGTAACGCGACGACATCTCGATCTCGATCATCTCTTCTTCTTCCTGAATATAAATTTTCAGAAAATCTTCGAGTTCGTTTTCTACTTCTTCGTCAACGTCGTTAAGATCTATCCAGAGGAAGCTCTGAATAGGGTTTGATTTCAGAAAATCGAGGCTGCGGCTAAGTCTTACTACGCCGTCTTTGTGATAAAAGAGTTTGATTTCCGCCATGATGCACGGTTTTAATCGATGAATAAATCAGTTCTTGTTTTCTTCCGAAAAAGCATTGCCTGTGAGCGGTTCGATGAGGTTGGTAAGTTCTTCGAATTGCGCTACCGATAGTTGCTCGGGACGTTTGGTGAGCATCGGGTCATCAGGTAAGGGGCTTTCTTCGGGCAGCAGCGACTTTAGGGAGTTTCGCAACATTTTTCTACGCTGGTTGAAACTTGTTTTCACTACCGACTTGAACAGTTTTTCATTGCAGTTGAGCCGCTTTCGCTTGTTTCGCGTGAGCCGCACAACTGCCGATTTGACCTTGGGCGGAGGAATAAACGCCTGCTCGCTCACCGTGAAAAGGTACTCAATATCGTACCAAACTTGCAGCAATATACTGAGAATGCCGTAAGTTTTGCTGCCTGGAGAAGCAATCATGCGTTCAGCCACCTCCTTTTGTATCATGCCCGAGCAGCAAGGGATTTGGTCTTTGTTGTCGAGCACTTTAAAGAAAATTTGCGATGAAATGTTGTAAGGATAATTACCGATAACGCAGAACTCTCCGGTGTAATGTTTCGAAAAATCCATGGTTAAAAAATTCTGTTGCAAGATTTTTCCGTTAAGCTCCGGAAAATTATCTTTCAGATACGCAATGGATTCCCGGTCTATTTCCACAACGGTGAGGCCTCTGTCTTTCGACAGTAGAAATTGGGTAAGCATACCGGTACCGGGGCCCACTTCGAGAATGGGAAGCGGGGCAAAAGCGTCGAGCGTGTCGGCAATGCGGCCGGCAATTGTGGCATCTTTCAGAAAATGCTGCCCGAGATTTTTTTTAGGTTTTACCGATATCATTGTCAATTAGCGATTATTAGCTATCTTTACGGTCGCAAAGGTAATTAATTATTTAAAAATTTTGGCAATCAAAAGTCAAAAAAGGATAGAACAATAAGTTAAAATAGTGCTTTTTAGCAGCGTCCATTCAATTAAAAATGAACTCAAAGCGCATACAAGATATCTTAAAAACATTGTTGTCTCTGGCTCTTGGAGTAATTATAATGTGGTTGCTTTACCGCAAAACCAACATTTCGGAGCTTTGGCAAATTGTGAAATCGGCCAATTTCGGCATCATTGCTTTCTCACTCATATTCGGACTTTTGGGAAATTACTTGCGCGGATTGCGTTGGGAACTCTTCATTAATTCATTGGGATACAACCCCAAAAGAGCCAGCATTGTGTACGCTACATTTGGAAACTATGCCGTAAATTTCTTGTTGCCGCGCGCCGGAGACATTTGGCGATGCGGAATTGTAACCAAATACGATCAGATTCCTTTTTCAAAAACGTTTGAAACTTTCTTTGTAGATAAAATTCTCGACATATTGGCAGGCATTGTCCTCGTTATTATCAGCCTATTGTTGTATATCGATTTTTTCGTGTCCTATTTTCATCAAAATTCGGGCTTTGGAGCCAGTTTAATTAAAATTTTCACGTCGTTTTGGCTATATTTGTCTCTGATACTATTTATAGGCGGAGCATTTTTACTGTTTACTTGTTTCAAAAACAATCCGTTTGTAAAAAAAATCAACTCTTTTTGGCAAACCGTTAAGCACGACATGAAGCTAATTTCCAGAATGAAATCGAAAAGAAAAATAATTCTTTACACCATCTTCGCTTGGTTAAGTTTTTATGTGTATTTTTACATTTGTTTTTACGCTTTCGATTTCACAAGAAACCTGGGCCCGTTAATCGGATGGATTGTATTTGCCATGAGCAACGTTGGTGTAGCCGTTCCTGTGCAGGGCGGCGTGGGAACGTGGCATTTCATGGTAATCTCCTCGCTGGTAATTTTCGGGGTAACATACGAGCACGCAAGCGCTTTTGCCGGAGCGGTCTTTACTATTCAATCGGTATGGATTATCCTGCTGGGCGTAATCGCTATTTTGGCGCTTCCGCATGTGAAAAGAAAGAAAAAGAACTTAGGATTACAGGTAATGGAAAATCAACATAAACAATTATAAATTATGGCAACAGCAGAAATTTTAAACTTAAGTCCCCAACGTGTTTGGAAGCACTTTTATGAACTGACTCAAATTCCGCGCCCGACCGGACAGATGGAAGAAGTTACGAAATTTATTATGGATTTCGGCAAATCATTAAATCTTGAAACAAAGAAAGACAAAGCCGGCAACGTGCTGATTAAGAAACCGGCATCGAAAGGAAACGAGAGCGGAAAAACCATCATCCTACAATCGCACCTGGATATGGTTCCGCAAAAAAACTCAGACGTTGCGCACGATTTTTCCAAAGATCCCATCCAAACTTTTATTGACGGAGAATGGGTAAAAGCCCGTTCCACCACATTGGGAGCCGACAACGGCCTTGGCTGCGCCATGATGATGGCCGTGCTTGAAGACAACATGCTGGAACATCCCGCCATGGAAGCGCTTTTTACGGTTGACGAAGAAGTGGGAATGGACGGCGCATTTGGTTTACAGCCGGGATTTTTGAAAGGTACAATGATGCTTAATTTGGATACCGAAGAAGACGGCGACCTTTGCGTGGGTTGCGCCGGCGGAACAGACGTAAACGTATCGTTTCAATTTAAACCCGATGAAGAAATTGAGAAAGGCGACATCGCCTTTAAAGTTAGCCTCACCGGATTGAAAGGGGGCCACTCCGGCACGCAAATCCATTTGGGACACGCGAATGCGAATAAATTGATGAACCGGTTTTTAAAAGACATCGTTCGCAACTACGAAGCACGCTTGGCAAGCATTCACGGCGGCTCGCTCAGAAACGCCATTCCGCGCGAATCGTTCGCTGTGATTACCATCCCCGAACAACTTGCGGACGATTTGGTGGATTTGGTAGCCGAGTACGAATCGCTTTTCAGGGAAGAGTTTTCGGGAATAGAAAATGCCATCTCGTTCAAAGCCGAAAAAACGGATTTGCCGACATCGCTCTTCCCTATCGAAGTGCAGGACGATTTGATAAATGCCGTGGAAGGCTGCCCCAACGGCGTAATCAGCATGTTGGCCGAATTTCCGGAGGTAGTGGAAAGTTCGCTCAATTTGGCGCTGGTTCAGTCATCGGAAGGGCAAATAGACGTGAAATTGCTCGTCCGCAGTTCCTCGGAAAGCCGCAAAGAGTGGGTTTGCTCATCGGTAGAAAGCGTGTTTATGCTTGCCGGCGCCAAAGTGGAGTTCGACGGCGCTTATCCCGGATGGCAACCCGATGCCAACTCGGAATTGCTCACTACTATGACGAAAATTTACATGGAAAAATACGGCGAGCGCCCCAACGTAAACGTTATCCACGCCGGTTTGGAATGTGGAATTATCCAGTCGAACGCCGGGCATAAACTCGATATTGTTTCGTTTGGCCCCACCATCACCGGAGCGCATTCGCCCGACGAAGCCGCTCATATTCCGGCAGTAGAAAAATCATACGATTACCTGCTGGCAATTTTAGAAAACGTAAAATAATTTTTTTTTTCGCACGCACCTCTTCGCAAAACACCATAAAATGGCAACAAATAACACCCTTATAGTTTATGCTTCTCGCCACGGAAATGTGGAGAGGTGCGCTCGGGAACTTTTCGATTTGCTCGACGGAAAAGTTGATATTTGCAACCTCAACGACAGAGAATTGTTTCCCGACGCATCAACGTACGATTCCGTCATCATTGGCGGGTCTATTTATGAGGGCAAAATTCAGGAATCGGTTTCCGGCTTCTGCGATGTGAATCTCGAAATACTCACGAAAAAGCGTATCGGGCTTTTTATCAGCTGTTTGTATTCCGATAAAAAAGCACAGGCAGAATTGCAGGACGCTTTTCCTGCTGAACTGCTTAACATGGCTGTTGTTAGCGATTTTTTTGGAGGAGAAATAAATACGGCTCGGCTCTCTTTCCTGGAAAAAATTATCACCCACCGAATGTCTGAATCGGGAGAACTGGTATCGTTGATTTCCCAGCAGAAAATAAGAGAATTTGCCAAAAAAATGAATCTTCCCAATGCGCTCTAAAAAACACATATTGCTCCCATTGGCGCTTCTGGC
>JAUNRY010000089.1:7301-8323 GCA_030539475.1 Bacteroidia bacterium
AATGGCCGTAATTGGTTATCCCAACTATCAACGCGAGGGCAACCTAACAGAATTTTGGATAATCGTGGCCGTATGCCTCGCGCTGGCCGTTTTGCTGCATTTTGTGTTGAAACGGAGAATGAAAAACCGAGAAAAATTCAAAAAACAACAATGAGCCGGTAAGCAGAAACGCGATTGGCGCGTTTTTGTACATTTTTTCGTATATTTGTCATTCAATCCTTTATTGTGAAAGAATGAAACTATTGCACATTGCTCTACTACTGCTTTTCAGCGTTTCGTTATCGGCTCAAAATGCTCAGCAACAATACAAATTCCGTGTTTATCTGAAAGACAAGGGAAACACGGAATTTTCCGTTTCCGAACCGGAAAAATTCCTTACCAAACAAGCCATAGAGCGAAAAAAAACTCAGCAAGCAGCCATTGATGAAACCGATTTTCCCATATCGCCCGATTATTTCGCCCAAATTGCGCAGGCAGGCGGCAGGCCGGTTACGCACAGCAAATGGTTCAGCACCATAACGGTTCAGGTGAAAGACAGCGCCGGCATCGATGAAATATTACAATTGCCGTTTGTAGAATCCGCCCGATACGTTTGGCGCGGAATTGAGCGGCCTCACCGCAATCCCGTCCGCCCTCGCCTTGGCTTGCCCGATTGCCTGGAAGACACCGGATTAGAAAATTACTTCGGGCTCACGCAAGAACAGTTCTCAATTCACAACGCCAACAGCATGGCACTGAGCGGCTTTACCGGAAAAGGCATAACGGTTGCGGTTATCGACGCGGGCTTTACCAACGTCGATGTTATACCCCAGTTCGGAAACGCCAATATCGCGGGATTCAAAAGTTTTGTTCCTGAAGGCGAAATTTTCGCGTCAAGCGACCACGGAACCAAAGTTTTTTCTACCATGGCGGTAAACTTACCCAACGTGATGATGGGCTCGGCGCCGGCGGCAATGTATCACCTGCTTCGCTCCGAAGATGTATTGAGCGAGTTTCCGGTGGAAGAAGATTATTGGGTGCGG
>JAUNRY010000090.1 GCA_030539475.1 Bacteroidia bacterium
CTGAGGTGTGTGTGTATCCTCCTGCGTTGAGAATAATGCCGTCGTAATCGAATCCGGTTTCGTGAATTTTATTGATGATTTCGCCTTCCACGTTAGACTGATAATGGTGTAATTCGATATCGGGAAACGCTTCTTTCAGTATTTCGAAATACTCGTTGAAAGAACGGTTTCCATACACACCGGGCTCTCTCAATCCCAATAAATTGAGATTGGGGCCGTTTATGATTTGAATCTTCATTGCATGGTTGTTTGTTGATGCAAAGATACGATATTTTGGGAAAGGAAGTGCTTTACACAATTGAAAAGAATAAACCGGATTGAATTAGAACAGAAGAGCCGGCAAAAGAATAAAGAAACCGAAAAATGCTCGCTCCCTGCGCTTGGCCATGGGAAAGTCTAATATTTTCGATTTCTTTATATTTGAAGTACTAATGTAGGAATGACATTGTAGAGCATGCCTTAAATACTTCGATTTAAAAATCGAAGCACCCAATTAAACAGCAAAGGGCAACGAGAATTAACTCAATGCCCTTTACCCAATACTCAAACGCTCAACGTTCAACGCCCTGTGGTACTCAAACCGTCTCCACAGTTTCCGCCTGCGGCGCTGAAAAGTTGGCCAAAGCCATTCGCTGGTACGAACGGTAGCGCCACTGCGCGTTTTCTTTCGCCGCTGCAAACAACTCATCGGCTTCGTGCGGGAACGATTTTTTCAATTGCGTGTAACGCACCTCGCCCATCAGGAAGTCGTTGAATTTATCCCAATCGGGCTCTTTGCTGTCGAGCGTGAACGGATTTTTGCCTTCGGCTTCCAACATCGGGTTGTACCGCCACAAGCTCCAGTAACCGCATTCAACGGCTTTTTTCTGTTCGGTTTGCGCCATGCCCATTCCGCTTCTCAACCCGTGGCTGATACAGGGCGAGTAAGCAATGATAAGCGACGGCCCGTTGTACTCCTCCGCTTCCTTCAACGCCCTCAGGTAATGAGCCTGGTTAGCGCCCATGGCCACCTGAGCCACATACACGTAACCGTACGTGGCCGCAATCATGCCCAGGTCTTTCTTGCGAACGCGTTTTCCGGCAGCGGCAAATTTAGCGACGGCCGCTATGGGTGTGGATTTCGACGATTGTCCGCCGGTGTTGGAGTACACCTCGGTATCCATTACCAGCACGTTGATGTCTTGCCCCATGGCCAGCACGTGGTCGAGCCCGCCGAAACCGATATCGTACGCCCAGCCGTCGCCGCCGAATACCCAAATGGATTTTTTGGTCAGGTATTTTTCGAGCGATAGAATTTCTTTGGCAAGGCCGCTATCGTTGCTTTTCAACGTTTCCAAAACCTGCGCGGAAATTTCTTTCACGGCTTCGCCGTTGTCTTTATTCTGAATCCATTGGGCGAACAAGGTTTTTTGCTCGTCGGAAAAATCGTCCGATTTGCGGGCTTTCACCATCAAATCGCGGATGCGGTTGCGCATGCTCGCGTGAGCAATCACAAAACCGAAACCAAACTCGGCATTGTCTTCAAACAGCGAGTTTGCCCAAGCCGGGCCTTTGCCGTTTTCGTTCTTGGAGTATGGAGTGGAGGGAGCCGAGGCGCCGTAGATGGACGAACATCCGGTGGCGTTGGCAATCATCATTCTATCGCCGTACAATTGCGTAATAAGTTTAATGTATGGAGTTTCTCCGCAACCCGAGCAAGCGCCCGAGAACTCAAACAACGGCGTAGCAAACTGCGAGTTTTTCACATTCAATTTGGTATCAATCAAATGCGCTTTGCTGGTTACGTTTTTCACCATGTAATCCCAGTTTTTCTGGTTGTCGTATTGTGTGGCAATAGGAACCATTTCGAGCGCGTTTTGGCCTTTTTTGCCCGGGCAAATATCCACGCAGTTACCGCAACCCAGGCAGTCGAGCACATCCACCTGAATGCGGAATGCCGTTCCATCGAATTGTTTTCCTTGCGTTTTCAGCAATTCAACGCCTTCGCCCAAGCCTTTTTGTTCTTCTTCGTCGAGTACGAACGGGCGGATGGTAGCGTGCGGACAAACATAGGCACATTGGTTGCATTGGATGCAGTTATCGGGATTCCAAACCGGAACCGAAACGGCAACGCCGCGTTTTTCGTAAGTGGATGTTCCGTGTTCCCAAGTTCCGTCTTCGCGTCCCACGAAAACCGAAACCGGCAAATCGTATCCGCGTTGCGCGTTTACGGGGCGAACAATTTTTTGGATAAATTCCGGCGCATCGTCCGTTTTGTCCGAATCTACTGTCAAGCCTGCCCATTCAGCGGGAATTTCAACTTCCTCTACATCACCGCCGCGGTCAACAGCAGCGTAGTTCATCTTGATGATTTCTTCCCCTTTTCTGCCGTAAGATTTCACGATGAATTTCTTCATCTGCTCCACCGCCAGTTCGTAGGGAATTACGTTGGATATTTTAAAAAATGCCGATTGAAGGATGGTGTTGGTTCTGTTGCCCAACCCAATTTCTTCGGCAATGCTGGTGGCGTTTATGATGTATAGTTTTATGTTGTTTTTCGCAAAATATCTTTTCACGTTATCGGGCAAATGGTTGCCAACTTCTTCTTTTGGCCACAACGAGTTGAGCAGGAACGTGCCGCCTTTCTTCAATCCGCGCGTAACGTCGTACAGATGCAGGTAAGCCGGAACGTGGCAAGCCACGAAGTTGGGCGTGTTTACCAGATAGGTAGCGCGGATGGGATTGTCGCCGAAACGAAGGTGCGAGCAGGTGAATCCGCCCGATTTTTTGGAGTCGTAAGCGAAATATGCCTGCACGAATTTATCGGTATTGTCGCCGATGATTTTGATGGAGTTTTTGTTGGCTCCCACCGTTCCGTCGGAACCCAGGCCGTAGAACTTGGCTTCGTAAGTGGTTTCGTCCATAGAAACTTCTTCCACCTGCGGAAGCGATTTAAACGTAACATCGTCCATGATGCCGATGGTGAAATCGTTTTTCGGCAGCTTCCTATCCAGGTTGTCGTAAACCGATATTATTTGTCCCGGAGTGGTATCTTTGGATGAAAGCCCGTAAATGCCGCCTACAATTACCGGCGCATTTTCTTTTCCGTAGAAACTGTCTTTCACATCCAGGTAAAGCGGTTGTCCGGTTGCGCCGGGTTCTTTGGTTCTGTCCAAAACGGCAATTCTTTTGGCCGTTTCCGGAATAACCGACAAGAACGCTTCCGCTTTAAACGGACGATACAGGTGAATGGCCACCATGCCCACTTTTTCGCCGTTGGCGTTTTTGTGGTCAACCACTTCGCGAATGGTTTCGGTTACGGATCCCATGGCAATGATTACTCTTTCCGCTTCGGGGTCGCCGTAGTAGTCAAACAATCCGTATTTGCGTCCGGTAACGGCGGCTAATTTTTCGAGGTATTTCTCCACGATATCGGGAACCGCGTCGTAAAACGGGTTGGCCGCTTCGCGCGACTGGAAGTAAATATCGTCGTTCTGAGCCGTTCCGCGCGTTACGGGCGTATCGGGGCTTAATGCTCTCTGCCTGAAACCGGCCAACGCTTCCTGATTGATCAGCGGAGCCAAATCTTCGTTTGTGAGCGCTTCAATTTTCTGAATTTCGTGCGAGGTGCGGAATCCGTCGAAGAAATGCAGGAACGGAATACGGCTTTCAATGGCTGCCAGGTGGGCAACTGCCGCCAAGTCCATAACTTCCTGCACAGAGCCGGTGGCAAACGATGCAAATCCGGTGGGGCGCGCCGCCATCACGTCCTGATGGTCGCCGAATATCGACAACGCTTGCGCGGCAATGGCGCGTGCCGATACGTGAAATACTCCGGGAAGCAATTCTCCGGCAATTTTATACATGTTGGGCAACATCAACAGCAACCCTTGCGACGCGGTAAAGGTAGATGTTAATGCTCCGGCTTGCAACGAACCGTGAACCGCGCCGGCCGCACCGGCTTCGGACTGCATTTCCTGAACCAGCACGGTTTGGCCGAAGATATTTTTTCTTCCGGCAGCCGCCCACTCATCAACGTACTCCGCCATGGTTGACGAAGGCGTAATTGGGTAAATAGAAGCCACTTCGCTAAACATATAAGCGATATGCGCCGCCGCCTGATTACCGTCGCAGGTTAGGTAGTTTTTCTTTTTTGTCATAACAATATGATTATTTTATTGATTTGATTATTCGAAAGACTTTAAGAAATATAAGTAAATGTGAAATCGGACCACGAAATTACTATAAAAATATGTAATCGGCAAAAGATTACACCGTTTTTAGGTTTTCAAGGGAAATTTAGAGCCAATTCGACTCGCTGAAACATAAAAATATGTTAAAATATAATCTTTACAAGAACGTGGTTGTTATAGTTTAAAGAATAAATAAAAATCAAGATACGAACCAATGAAACAGCCGTTCGAAATAAAAAAACCGATGGATGACGGAAGACCGAACCCCAAAGGCAGAAGTCTCTAAACCTCATCCGTCTATAAGTCTTGGCTCTTGGCTCTTGATTCTAAAATTACAACAAGATGAAACTTATCATTATTGCCAACCGGCTTCCGGTAAAAATTGAAAGGAAAAACGATTCCTTTGCTGTAAAACGCAGCGAAGGCGGATTGGCCACGGGCTTAGGCTCGCTAAAAACCGAAGCGGAAATGCATTGGGTAGGTTGGCCGGGGATATATACGGACAACGAAAAAGAAAAACAAGAAATTACCGGAAAACTAAACGAGTTGAATTATCACCCCGTTTTCCTGTCGGCAGAACAAATAGAAAATTATTACGAAGGATACAGCAACAGCACCATTTGGCCGCTTTGCCATTATTTCTTCTCGTTCGTACAATACAAAACGGAATACTGGGAAGCTTACCGCCAGGTGAACACCTTGTTTTGCGAAGAAGCGCTGCCGTTTATCGAAGACGACGATATTATCTGGGTGCAGGATTACCAGCTGATGCTCCTGCCCAAGAAAATCCGCGACAAGAAACCCAACGTAAACATCGGGTATTTCCACCACATTCCGTTTCCGTCTTACGAACTTTTCCGCGTACTGCCCGAAAGGGAAGAAGTGCTGGAAGGGCTGTTGGGAGCCGATTTAATAGGGTTTCACACGCACGACTACATGCGCCATTTCATCAGCGCCATTTACCGGGTTCTCGACCTGAACTGCAACCTCGACGAAATCAGCCTAAAAGACCGCATTGTGCACGTAGATGCTTTTCCCATGGGAATAAATTACGAACAATATCACAAGGCGCCCACACTGGCGGGTGTAAAAAAGCGGTCGGATAGGCTGAAAGAAGAACTGGGCAACCAAACCACCATTTTATCGGTTGACCGGCTCGATTACAGCAAGGGAATCCTGCACCGGCTGAATGCTTTTGCCAATTTTCTGGAAAATCATCCCGAATACCGCAAAAAAGTATCGCTGGCCATGATTGTGGTGCCATCGCGCGACGCCGTAGACCGGTATGCCGACCTGAAAACCCAGATAGATCAAACCATCGGCAAAATAAACGGCCAGTACTCCACGCCGGGCTGGACGCCTGTTTATTATTTCTACCAGAGTTTTCCGTTTGAAGAACTCATCGCTTTGTACGATATTGCCGATGTAGCGCTGGTTACTCCGTTGCGCGACGGCATGAACCTGGTGGCCAAAGAATACCTTGCCACCAAACGCGACAAACCCGGAGTACTGATACTGAGCGAAATGGCGGGAGCCGCCATAGAACTGCCCGACTCCATCATCATCAACCCGAACGATACGCAGGAAATTGAAAACGCCATTCTGGAGGCGTTAACCATGCCCGAAAAAGAAAAACGCGCCCGGCTCGATAAAATGCAGAAGCGAATATCTACGCAAACCGTAAAAAAATGGGCGGGCGATTTTGTGAAAGACCTCCGCCACATAAGCGAACAAAACAAAGAAATTATTCAAAAAACACTGGGCAAACGCCAGCTCACGCAATTAAAAAAAGAATACCAGCAAGCATCCAAGAGGCTGATATTGTTGGATTACGACGGCACCTTGTCGCCTTTCGTAAAAAATCCGGAAGATGCCCTTCCCACGGAAGAGCTATTGAAATTACTCACGAAAATGACTTCCGACAAAAAGAACAAGGTGGTCATCAACAGCGGGCGAAACCGCCAGGTACTCGATAAATGGTTCAAAGGGCTTAACCTGGACTTCGCGGCCGAACACGGCGCCTATTTCAAGGAAAACGGGAAATGGCACAAAAACATTCAGCAGAAAATAGAATGGGACGATGAAATACTGAATATCATTGAGCACACCATCGAAAAAACTCCGCGTTCGCACATGGAAGTGAAAGATTCTTCGCTGGTGTGGCACTACCGCAAGGTGGATGTGTGGCTGGCCGAACTTCGCCAGAAACAGCTCATAAACGCCCTCATAGGGCCGGCTTCGCGGTTAAACCTGCAAATTGTGCCGGGAAATAAAATTGTGGAAATAAAATCGCCCGATTTCAACAAGGGAAGCGAGGTGAGGCGCCTGTTGCAAAAAGACAACTACGATTTTGTGCTGGCCATTGGCGACGACACCACCGATGAAGATATGTTTCACGCGCTTCCGCCCGACGGGGTGAGCATAAAAGTGGGCAACTTTTCACCCGTAGCCAAATACAGAATACCGCTGCAATCATCGGTGATGCCGTTTTTCGAAAACCTCATTAAGTAATGGGCGGTTGGCTGTTGGCTATTGGCTGTTAGCTTAATGCAAAATTAGAATTACATGAACGATATAACTGAACTGATATACGAAGAAAACCAATGGCGGTATATTTTTATTGCCCTTGCCTTTATTGTTTCGTTTGTTTTGCTCACCCTGCTCTCCAATTTTATATTTAAAAAACTGCGCGCCCGCGCCCAAAAAACCAAAAGCCTGATTGACGATTTTATCATTCGCCTCTTCAGGCTGCCGGCTATATGGATTATTTTTTCCATTTTGCTGAATATTTTCAGCTCCATGCTCGACGACGAAAGCCGCGTTTACGCCGTTTTGCAGAAAATCGGGCAAATGCTGCTTATCCTCACTATCGGATGGCTGGTAATTCAGGGAATCCGCGCCGTTTTCCGCTATTTCGAGAACAAACTCGATATAACCCAAGCCGATAACCTGACGGCGCGGCGAAGGCTGACCAAGCTGAACATGATTGAGAAAGTGCTCATCGTTACGGCCGTTGTCATTTTCACCGGCATTGCCCTGATGACTTTCGAAGCCGTAAAAGGGCTGGGCATGAGCCTGCTGGCTTCGGCCGGCGTGGTGGGAATTGTGGTGGGGCTGGCGGCGCAACGAAGCGTGGGACAGATTTTGTCGGGAATACAGATAGCGATAACGCAACCCATCCGCCTGGACGATGTGGTGGTAATTGAAGGCGAATGGGGGCGCATTGAAGAGATAAACATCACCTACACCGTGGTGAAAATCTGGGACGAAAGGCGGCTCATCATCCCCAACGATTATTTCTCCAACCACCCCATACAAAACTGGACAAGAACAAGTTCCGGCATACTGGGAACCGTGTTTCTGCCCGTGTCTTACGATTTGCCCCTGGAACCCCTGCGCGCGGAACTGGCCGCCATAGTTAAAAACGACCCCAACTGGGACGGCCGCGTGCAAAACATCCAAGTAACCGACAGCGGCGACTGGCACAAGCAAATACGCGTGCTGGTAAGCAGCGGCAACTCGTCGGCCAACTGGGATTTGCGGGTGCTGGTCCGCGAAAAACTTATCGATTTCATCAACAAGAATTACCCGGGCTCGTTCGCGAAAATAAACTCCACCCACGCGCCTGACGGCTTTAAGCCCCTCTGACGCATTTGGGAACAAAAGGGTGAAGCGAGTTCCAACTCGCTTTAAAGCAAAGCGGCTACCGCCTGGCCGGATTACCGGTTTGACGGGGGAATACGCCCGCATTTACCAAGCATTTGTTTTACTTCGAGCGGGGAACTCGGCTCAACCCGAAAAGTTGTGGACAGTATATAGATTTCTCCCTTACGGTTGAAATGACAGTTCATTGAAAAAGATACCGGCGAAAGAAGGCGGCGGCAAAGCCGCCGCCTTCTTTCGCTCTCTCTAATTGGCAGGCTCGTCACTTCGACCGCAGGGAGAAGTCTCCCTATATTGTCAATAAAGCTATCGATATTCTTTACCATTAGTGTCCGATAAAATATAATATTACGCTACTACGTAGCTTCTATTTGTGAT
>JAUNRY010000091.1 GCA_030539475.1 Bacteroidia bacterium
TTTGGGCGATACGGGCGTGCTGGTATGTAAAATAAAAAGCAAAGATGTAGCAAAGACTTTTGATGAATTTTCCCGAAATCCGAAAGTGAATATCGTTACCAAATTAAGTCGAAATCTGGACGGAAAGCAGACTTTTTACGTGAAAGATCCGTACGGGAATTTGTTTCAAATTGTGCACGACGACTATATTTTCAAAAACGAAGGCCGTCTCACGGGTGGTGTTGCCGGCGTAACCATCGGCGTAACCGACATCGAGAAAGCGATGACCGTTTACCAAGATATTTTGGGTTACGACACCATCGTTGCCGACGAAACCGGCACGTTTGCCGATTTGGAAGGGCTTCCTTCCGGTGATCAGAAATTCCGTCGCCGATTGCTCACGCATTCCAAGCCACGCAAAGGTGCTTTCAGCGAACTTTTCGGTCCATCGTAGATCGAGCTGATGCAGGCTTTGGAACGTACGCCGCGCAAATTGTACGAAGGTCGTTTTTGGGGCGATCCGGGATTTATTCAGGTTTGTTTCGATATTCGCGGAATGGAAGCATTGGGAAAATTCTGTGCCGAAAAAGGACATCCGTTTACCGTGGACACCACGCAAAGCTTCAAGGAAGGCAGTTCATTTGATATGGGTGATGCGGCGGGACAATTCGCCTACATCGAAGACCCGGACGGCACGTTAATTGAATTTGTGGAAACGCACAAAGTGCCGATTGTAAAAAAACTCGGCCTGGCAATCAACCTGAAAAACCGCGACCCCGAAAAAGCGCTGCCGAAATTTATTTTGAAAGCGCTGAGTGTGATGCGGGTGAAGCCGGAGAAGTTAATTAGTGAAAAGGGACTTAGATAAGTGGTAGCCGAACTGTTTCATTTGCAATTTCGAAATTATTTTCTCACTTTTGTATTCTGAGGTTGGTTGATAATCAAATAACAAAACAATGAAAACAAAAAAAAGTCCCGACAAACAAAAAGAAAACTGCGTTGAAGAACCACACGTGGCTTATGGGATAGATATGAACGCTTTGAAACTGGCGGGTATCAATGCCCTCTTGAGTATCAACAACCCTTCTACGCTCGAAAAAGCTGTGAAATCGCTAATCAAAACCGCCGATTTTCATAGGGATGAACCTGTTGTTGAAGAAGAATACATCAGCAAAGAAGAAATTTTAGCGGGCATCAGAGGAGGTTTGGAAGAAATGAAAGAACGAAAACGCACAGGCAGAAAAGCTATAACGCTACAAGAGTTAATTGATGAATTATAGGATAGTTTTAGACCCGCCTTTTCAAAAAGAAGTCAAGCGATTGAGCAAAAAATACAAATCGTTTAAAGCTGATTTGCTGAAATTTCAAGAAGAGTTGCTGCTCAATCCAACTGCCGGTATTCATCTCGGCGGCAACATCCGAAAAGTGCGAATGGCTATCGGAAGTAAAGGGCGTGGCAAAAGCCACGGTGCGAGGGTAATTACCGTTACCATTAGTATGGATATTGAAAATGCGGAAATCAACCTGCTTTTTATTTACGATAAAGCTGAACGCGATAATATTTCTTCAAAAGAAATCATAGCGTTAATAAAGGAAGTGGGTTTAGACATATAGCTTTGCAGCCGGCAATCAACAAAAGTTGCATTTCCTACAATTTTCCCGCCGTTTTTCCGTTATATCTCCAATGGAAAAACGGCGGATTGTTTTTTTAATTGTTCTACTGCTCTGCATAATAAAAATGCAGGCACAATGGGACGCATCGTTCAGTCGGTTTTGGGCGGTAAAAACGTATTACAACCCATCGTTTGCCGGCGAAAGCGATAAGATTCAGGTTTCGGGAACCTACAAATATGAATGGGCTGGCATAGAGAACGCTCCCAAACATATTTTCTTATCGGCCGATATGCCCGTGGAGTTTTTGGGAATGCGCCACGGCGTGGGAGTCCTTACTTACAACAACTCTATCGGCAACGAACGCAATTCGATTTTTGCGGCACAATACACTTTTAAACACAGAATTGGAAAAGGAACGCTCAATATCGGTATTCAGGCGGGCATGCACGAACTCAATTTCGACGCGGCTTCCATCCACCTAACCACCGATTCAGCAAAAAACAACCGAAAAACCATTCAATTCAATCCTACGGATAAAAAAAACATCGATTTGAATGCCGGAATTTCCTGGACGGGAAAGAATTTTTACATCGGCGCGGCCGCCCTGCACATCACCAGCCCTTCTTATTATTCAATGCCAAATCCCGGCGCTTCAGGAGATGTTGTAGCCGACTCCGTTTTTTCAAAAATACCCGTATCGTATAATTTTATGTCCGGATGCAATATTACACTGTTTTATCCGTTAGAAATAAAGCCGATGTTTTTCGTGCAAACCAACTTTTCCGACACGCGTTTACAAACCGTTCTACAAGGGGTTTACAACAAAAAATATTCGGCAGGTGCGTCGTGGCGCGGCAAAGCCGGATATTCGTTTTTTGCCGGAGCAATTATTCGGGAAATTGAAATCGGATATGCTTACGATTTACATACATCGGGCATTGGGAGAGATAGCGGCGGAAGCCACGAACTCAGCGTCCGATACCGGATTCCGATAGATTGGTGGAACAAAAAACCGATGCCGCACAAAAGCATCAGGTTACTTTAAATTTGCGAGTTTAACATCAAACGTCAAACGTTTAAAATGAAAAAAATATTTCTCTTCTTTTTGCTACTTATCGCTGTGGCTGCTTGCGGCCGACGAGGCATCGGAAGCAGTGTTGGCGGCGAGCTCACGGGAGTTCCGGTGGGAAAAGTGTGGAACGAACCCACGCCTTACAACATGGTGCTTGTTACACGCGGCTCCTATCAGATGGGAGCGGGCGAAATAGATTCGCTGTGGGGCATGACCATTCCCACGCGCGGCGTTTCGGTAGATAATTTCTGGATGGATGAGGCCGAAATTACCAACTCGCAATACAAACAGTTTGTTTATTGGGTGCGCGATTCCATCATTCGCGAACGGTTGGCCGACCCTGCTTACGCGGGCGATGAGTTCTACAAAATTACCGAAGACATTTACGGCGATCCGGTTGAACCGCACCTCGACTGGAGCATCCCCATTCCCTGGACACGCAATACCGAGGAAGAAGAGGCCGCGATAAACAGCGTGTATATCACCCATCCGATTACCAAAAAGCGAATGCTGGATGCCGGCCAAATGAATTTCCGATACGAATGGTTCGACGCTGCCGAGGCCGCCAAACGGCAACACCGCCTGAATCCGCAGGAAAGAACACGTAATACCGATGTTGTTATCGACCCCGACGAAGTAATTATGATTTCGAAAGACACCGCCTATATCGATGTCGATGGACGTATCGTGAACGAAACCATCACGCGTCCGCTGAGTAGTTTGTACGATTTTGTTCACACCCACATCGTCAACATCTACCCCGACACCACGTGCTGGGTAAACGATTTCCACAACGCCAACAACGAACCCTACATGCGCAACTATTTTTCGCATCCCGGTTACTCGCACCACCCGGTAGTGGGTGTTTCGTGGGAAGCGGCCACCGCGTTCTGCGAATGGCGCACCATGTTTCTTCGCCGCAGCTTGCAGGGACGGAATGTGAAAATAGAAACATACCGCCTGCCCACCGAAGCCGAGTGGGAAATGGCCGCCCGAAGCGGACGAACGGAGAACCGGTATCCGTGGGATTCAAACTCCACGCAAGCCGAAGATGATTGTTTCCTGGCAAATTTCAAGCCGGGAGAAGGCGCGTATGCCGCCGACCGGAATCTCATACCCGCAAAAGTGCGGAGCTATCGTCCCAATAACTTCGGTTTATACGATATGGCCGGAAATGTTGCCGAATGGACATCCACGGCATACACCGAATCGGGGAATCGGATGATGAGCGACATGAATCCCGAATACCGTTACAACGCCGCCACAGAAGACCCATACGCGTTGACTAGAAAAGTGGTAAAGGGCGGTTCGTGGAAAGATATATCCACGTTTATCCGTTCGGATATGCGCGATGCGGAGCATCAAAACAAAGGGCGTTCGTACATTGGTTTCCGGTGCGTGAGAACACAGATTGGGACGGGAAAATAATTCACAGCCCGCACGGGAACTGCAATTTCCAAATCGCAGTATAAAACTCCTTCGATTAAAAATCGAAGCACCCAACGGCAGGCGAAACAATTAAACAGAAAAAACAATAATTTGCAGCCCTCAAAACCGGGATTAATTTCAGCAATTTTATATGAACAAATTCATCAGAAAAATAGAAAACGCCCTGCAAACCGATAACGGGCAGCGGTTTTTGCAATACGCCTACAGTTTCGGCGCGGCCATCGTCATCTTTGGCGCCATGGTAAAGGTAATGCACTGGTGGGGAGTGTGGGGAAACATCATTTTCGGCACGGGCATGGTAATTGAGTGCATCGTTTTTATCCTCTACGGATTAGACCGTACGCCAACGGCATATCAGGCAGAAAAAGTGGTATCGGTGAACGAGTCCGCGAGTGTTCCCGTTCAAACTCACTTTACCGCTCCACAACCGTTTCAGGAAAAGCCGCGCCGGGAAAATCTTCAGCCCGCTCCTGTGGAATCCGAAAATCACATCGCCCAACTCGAATCCGTTGCCGACAACGTAACCCAGTTTGCGCAAGCCACCCAAACGCTCACCCAAATATCGGAATCGTTGCAGGAATCTTACCGCCACATCATCGATAACTCACAGAACATCAGCCACAATTCGCTTGGTTATGTTCAACAAATGGAAGCGCTCAACCGCAATATATCGGGACTGAACACCATCTACGAAATTCAACTCAAAAGCATCAGCGGACAACTCGATACCATCGCGCAAATCAACAATGGATTGGCGCGCGTAAAATCGATGTACAGCGAGGCCGTACCCGACAGCTCCGTCATCAAGCAGGAAACCGAAAGAATGGCGGAACAAATTCGCGAATTGAACCAAATTTACGGACGAATGATACAGGCAATGACACATCCCCAAACCCCGTAACGCGTAACTCGTATCAAAAATGGTAAACAACAACGCAACTTCTCCCCGCCAAAAAATGATAAACCTGATGTACTTGGTTTTCATCGCGATGCTGGCGCTCAATGTATCGGCCGAAGTGCTAAACGGTTTCGATATTGTGAGCGACAGCCTCCATCGGTCATCGGAAAACATGTACACGCGCAACCGGTTTATTATGGATGAGTTGGAGCGATACAACGTTCAAAACAGCGAAAAAGCGGGGGAATGGTACGAGAAAGGACAGGAAGTGAAGCAACTGAGCGATTCGCTGGTACATTTTATCGAAAATCTCAAGATACAGATAGTGCGCCAATCCGACGGTAAAAATGGCGATGTGAACAACATCAGAAACAGAGACAATTTAGACGCGGCTTCATCCGTAATGCTCGCGGGTATAACCGGCGAAGGGCAGAAACTTCGCGCCGGCATCGATAACTACCGTCAAACGGTTTCGGCATTGGTAATCGATGCCAACCGGCGAGAAATTATCGAACAAAACCTAAGCACAAAGCCATCGTCCCGAAGCGATTCCGGCAAGAATTGGGAACAATCGCTTTTTGAAAAAATGCCCGTTTCGGCAGCTGTAACCATTCTCACGAAACTGCAGAACGACATTCGCGCATCGGAAGGCGATGCATTGAGCAGCCTGCTCAACAGCGTGGATGTGGGCGATTTCAGGGTAAACCAAATTAACGCGTACGTAATTCCCGAATCGCGGGTAATTATTCAGGGCGGAACATACAACGCCCGGATTGTGCTTTCGGCGGAAGATTCCACTCAAACGCCGGCTGTTTTCGTGAACGGGCAAACACTTAACCCCTCGTTAAACGGGTTATTCACCGCCGCAACCGGCAGTGTGGGAACGTTTCCGGTGGAAGGTTTTATTGAAGTGCCCGGTGGAGACGGCAGTGTGATGCGCCGCGATTTTTCGGACAGTTACACCGTTATCGAACCCATGGCCACCATTGCCCCCACGTTGATGAATGTATTGTACGCGGGCATCGACAACGAAATAAGCATTTCGGTTCCGGGAATTACACCGCAAGACGTTTCGGCAACCATGACCAACGGTTCCCTCATCAGGAAAGGTAATTTATGGATAGCCAAACCGTCGGCAGTAGGCCGGGATGCTACCATCTCCATATCGGCCAGAACGGGAACTCAAACGCGGCAAGTGGCTTCCAAAAGTTTTCGCGTGCGCGCCCTACCCGACCCCACGCCTTACATAGAATATACCGATGCCAACGGAAATCCGGCCATGTTTAAAGGCGGTGCGCTAACAAAAAACATACTGGTAAACGCACCGGGGATAAAAGCCGCTATCGACGACGGAATATTGAACATTCCTTTCCGTGTAACAAGTTTTCGCACCGTATTTTTCGATTCGATGGGCAACGCCATCCCCGAAATATCTGACGGAAACCGGTTCTCGGAACGGCAAATGGAACAAATACGCCGGTTGCAGCGCGGCCGGTACTTCTATATTTCAGGCGTGCGGGCGATTGGCCCGGATGGAACGGAAAGGGAAATAGCGGTGATTGAGGTGAGGGTGAATTGATTTGGGATATACAATTTACGAGTGACGATTTGGAATTTTTCAAAAAACATTTTCTTTGAGGTATCAAAAAAGATACTTATCTTTGCGTAACAATAAATAAAAAATGCCCGAAATTTTTAGAGAATCCGGTTATCGTTTCTACTTCTATTCCGATGACCACGAGCCGATACATATACATGTAGAACGTGGCGGATGCGATGCAAAATTTACACTAAGGGGTAATAAGGCAGAACTTGTGTATAATTACGGATTAAAACCATCTGAAATAAAAACTGCAACGTATCTTGTAGAGGAAAATATCGATAAAATAGTCAAACATTGGATAGCTTATTTCGGACAGAAAAACAATAACAATAAATGACACGCGAAGATTTAAAAAAACTTTGGTTTACCGATGAACGAATATTCATTGAAACCACTAACGAAGCTGTAAAAAGCCTGTTGCTTGAGGATTTTCCGCGTTTGAAGAACGCCAGCGCCGAAGAGCGCGAAGATTATCGTCTTTCACCGTCGGGCATACATTGGGAAAGTATTGATGAAGATTTAAGTTTTGATGGTTTTTTCACGTATAACCGACGCCAAGCCAACGAACAGCAAAACGCTATTCAGGAACTTATGCGTAAATTTCCAATGCTGAATATTACAGAACTTGCACGTGCAGCCGGAATAAGCCCTACAGTAATGCGGCATTATGCCTGCAATGTAAAACGGCCGTCGAAGAAACGAAAAAAGGAGATCGAAGAAGCCCTGCACAACATTGGTAAAGAACTTTCAGCAGTGAAACTTCTGTGAGTTCAAATATAGGAAATACGGTGTTTACATCTCAAATAAACATAACAACAATGAAAAAAACTTCTATACTAACACTTTTATTGTTTCTGAGCGGATTTTTTCCCATCTCCGCTCAGGAAACAGCCCGCGAAAGGTTGAGCAAAAATGCCGAAGCAAATCAAAACAACGCGTCAGGTGGTTCGTCCGTTCGGGCGGCACAAATGAATCGCGGCAACGCGGCCGATTTTTCGAACGCCAAATGGCTGCGCGAAATTTACCGCTACCTCGATCTGTCGAAAGAAGAAAACGCGCCGCTTTACTATCCGGTAATGCCGGAGCAAGGCAGAATGAACCTTTTCACTATGATTTTCAAGCTGCTGGCGGAAAACAAAATCAGCGCTTACGAATACCTGGATGGCCGCGAAGTGTTTTCACCCGAATACAAAATTGATTTCAAGGAATTTATCGATCGGTTCGGCATTTTCCACGAAACCCAAAACGGACAAATATCCATTGCCGATGTGGATATTCCGAGCCACGAAGTGCAGGGGTATTTTGTGAAAGAAGCGTATTATTTCGAAACGGGAACATCGGGTTACGGAGTAAAAACGGTGGCTATTTGTCCCGTTATTCACCGCCAGGGCGATTACGATGCCAACACCGTTCGTTATCCGCTTTTTTGGATTCCGTACGATGAAATTTCATCGTACACCTTGCGTATGCCTATTATGACATCGAGCCTGAACAACGCGACAACCGGCACCATCGACGATTTTTTTCGCAAACGTGCCTACAACGGTGAAATTTACAAAGCCTCCAATCCACGTAACTTAGCTATCGC
>JAUNRY010000092.1 GCA_030539475.1 Bacteroidia bacterium
GATTATATGGTACATAAAATGACGCGGGAGACTTTTATCGGACAGCAATAATTTTCAATGAACCTCACACAACAGCAGAAAGACTTTATTCTCCGGCACGAGCATAACGATGTTCGCGAGTTGGCATTGAAACTCAATAAGGAAAATTACCCGAAACCGGAGGTTGAGCTGCTGTTGAAACAAATTTCGGGGCGGCAAACGGCCAAAAACAAACTCCCGGGCTGGTATGCTCATCCCGAAATCATCTATCCCATTCATTTATCGTTGGAGCAGGCTTCTTCCGAAGCTACCGCGAAATATAAAACCTCGCTTATTCCTGACGGAAACAACACTTTTGTGGATTTAACCGGTGGAATGGGGGTGGATTTTGCTTTTCTGTCGCAACGTTTTGCGCATTCCGTTTACGTGGAGCAAAACCGGGAACTTTGCGAAATAGCCAACCATAATTTCCAAGTGTTGGGGTTGCAACATATTGAGATAGAAAATTCAACGGGCGAAATGTTTCTAAAGAAAATGCCCGTTGCAGATGTGATTTATCTGGATCCGTCGCGCAGGGACGATGCTGGAAAAAAAGTTGTTCGGATTGAAGATTGTTCGCCCAATGTATCGGAAATTCAGGATCTGTTGCTTGCAAAAGCAAAGACGGTTCTGATAAAATTTTCGCCTATGCTCGATATTTCGTTGGCTATAAAAAACCTGAAAAACGTAAGTGAAGTTCACGTGGTATCGGTGGAAAACGAATGCAAGGAATTGTTGTTTTTGCTTTCTTCCGAAAAAGAACACACGAGATATGTCGCTGTAAATCTGAACAAATACGGCAATACGGAAAAGTTTTACTTCACTGTGGAAGAAGAACAAAATGCCGATGTTTCTTTTACCGAAACCATCGGGAAATACCTGTACGAACCCAATGCTTCCATCTTAAAAGCAGGAGGTTTTAAGAGTATTGCCCAACAATTTAACATTCAAAAACTGCATGTAAACAGCCATCTTTACACTTCCGATAGCCTTATTTCCAATTTTCCCGGACGTGTGTTTAAAGTTATAACTTGGTTTACACCCAACAAGAAGAACATAAAATCCTTCGTTTCCGAAACTCAGAAAGCAAACATTTCCGTTCGCAATTTTCCTATGTCCGTTGCCGAAATCCGTCAGAAAACCGGAATAAAAGAGGGTGGGGAGGTGTATCTTTTTGCCACCACCGTTGCTGATGGAACGAAAGTTTGGGTGGTGGGAGAGAAAAAGTAGTTTTACGAGTTACGTTCCGGCAACCGAAATTTTAAGTTTTTCACTCAAACTTCTCAAGTATTCTTTTCTTTCGATGAGTTCGCTTAATTTTGCTTCGAAAGTTTTCGTATTACTCAATTTCGGAAACGACAATTTGCCGTTTGCAATGGAATTGGCCAGCAGAATATTGAAATAGTTGTATATTAGAATGATTTTTTGCAAAAAGTCGGTTTCGTTGATTGTAAATCCAAGCCGTTCAGCGGTTCTCACGTTAACAATATAACTTGTTCCCCGAACGATTAGGTTTTCGTAATCCTCTTTTGCGTATCGTTCTATCAGGTTCGATAATCCTTCTAAATATTGCCCGAGAATAAACATAACTCTTTGTTTCCCGTTCATATTCCGGTCAATCACAAACACATAATCGAACAAAGTGCCTCCGTGTATTTTAATTACCTTATTTTGAGGTTTTTCAGACAAGAAAAGCGATGAGTGATAGATTAACTTTCCACTTCTTTTTAAAGAGGGAATATCGAAAAATGGTGCAATTATGGATATTGTTATGGGAATAATGAAAACGGCTAACAGATAAATTCCTGTTCTCCAGGAAATAAATAAAGCTGCAAGAATCAGCATGAGTGCACAAAATCCAATTAAAATTTGAATCCGATTTTGTTCCTTTTTTGTTTTAATGTAAAATTTGTGCTTCAACTTTGTTGGCCGTATTTATTTGCAGATGGCATAATCAAATATACCTCCTCACTTCTTTCATATAACGCTTATACTCCTCTCCAAACTGTTCAACACACCACCGTTCTTCGGCAAGAATTAGATAATGAACCGATACCTGAAACAGCAGCAGCAACACGAAAAACAACCACGATTCTGCCAATAAGCCAATTCCCAGAAAATGGACAAAAAACGCCACGTACATGGGATTTCGGGAAAATTTGTACAATCCGTTTCTGTTGATTCCGCCCGTGGCAGGTTTGGCGTAATCTGCAATGGATTTCACGTACAAAACCGCACCCAGAAAAAATAAAGCCAAACCAATATAATTGAATAAACCATCGAAATGAATGTTGAAGAAAACCAGCGAGATAAACATCGGGATTAAAGTAGCCTGATAGGCATTGGCCGCCAACCGGCTTTTTTTGTCACTCAAATCGGCATGTTGTGCCCGCCGGAAAGCATCTTTGCTCATCATCCGCATTACCGGATAACGAATCAAGATAACGGGAATCAGCAAAAGTACAGCATTCATCGGCCGGTCTTTTATCCATTCATTTCTCAAAACTCAGAACTAATTTCTACAAATATTTCTCCAACATTTCCGCCATCTCAACTTGCAGTTTTTTCGCTTCTTTTCGAGACGTTTCGGCAAAAGTTTCGGTACTGTCGGCATAAATGATACCGCGGGAGGAGTTAACCAACAATCCGCAGGTTTTGTTCATGCCGTATTTGCAAACCTCTTCCAGCGAACCGCCTTGCGCGCCTACGCCCGGCACCAAAAGAAAATGATCGGGAGCAAGTTTTCGCACGTCTTCAAACATTTTACCTTGCGTAGCGCCCACCACATACATCATTTGCTCGTTGGTTGTCCAGGTTTGCGATGCGCGGAGCACTTTTTCAAACAATCGTTCGCCGTTTTTGTCTTCTACAAACTGAAAATCGTGCGAACCTTTGTTGCTGGTGAGCGCGAGCAAAATTACCCAACGGTTGGGATACAAGAAGGGCTTCACGCTGTCTTCGCCCATGTAAGGCGCAACGGTAACGGCATCCAGCTTCATCTCTTCGAAAAACGAACGGGCATACATTTCGCTGGTATTGCCAATATCTCCGCGTTTGGCATCGGCAATGATAAATTGGTCGGGATAACGTTGTTTTATGTATGCCACGGTTTTTTCAAAAGCCAGCCATCCTTTGAGCCCGGCGCTTTCGTAAAAAGCGAGGTTGGGTTTGTAAGCCACGCAATACGGCGCGGTTGCATCAACAATGGCTTTGTTGAAAGCATAAATGGGATCATCGGATTCCAGCAAATGTTCGGGAATTTTCTTTAAATCGCTATCCAATCCCACGCAGAGGAACGATTGCTTTTTTTGTATTTGGTCGAAAAGTTGTTGTTTGGTCATTGTATAATTAATTTGTTACGTCTAATACTTCTATGTGCCAATTCTTTGTTTCGTATTGGTCAATATTTTTTATAAGGATAAGCCGTTCTCCATTTTTAGATGAAAAAACATAATGCGCAATTGTATTGTAATAGTCTTTTATTCCGTTAATGGTTGCAACGTAGGGGTTTAAAGGAATTTCCCGTAATCTGTCGAATGTCTGATCATTAAATTCCGAAACAATATTTTTATTGAGCCACGGCATTGAACTGTAAGCTGCCCATATTTTTGAAACTTCAGGGTTGTGGTCAAACCACGTGTAATTGAAATAATACTCGTATGCATCAGATCCGAAAGGAACCAGTTTGCCTAAATCATAAATTCTTTCTGTTTCAGCTTCACTTGGAAACCTATATACGTGGCCGTTTTCCTCTGAATAAACTTTGTCTTGACCGGTTGAAGTGAAAAATCTTTTTCCAAATCCGCTATGCCAATAATTAATTAGTTTTGGATTAGTAGGTTCAACGATATCAACCAAATAAAGTCCGTTTGGACTGTACGTTGAGCGTGACAGTAGCAGTTGGGGCTTATCTTTTACTTTTAATATCATGTCCATCCCGTCTAACAACGTATTACTATTCCAAAAAGTTAGCTTAGATATTGTTTTGGTTGTCGTGTTAAAAGCAAATATTTCTTTTTCTTTGTTGACAAGATAGTAGTATCCATTTCCGGCATCAACAATGTCGTAAACAATATAATTGACTGCAATTTTTTCTTTAATGCTCAATGACGATGATTCCACAAGCTCTATCCGGGTGCTTTGGCCTATCATGATTACTTTTTTATCTTCTGACAAATTTATACAATAGGGAGCCGCTTCCAAACTTATTTGTTTTTTCGATTGGGTGTCTAAATTGTAGGAAATCAGCATCGATGGATTTTGAGTAATCATCCACAATGTGTTTGTGTTTTTATCGAATTCTGCATCCATAACAACTCCTTCGATTGGAATCATGGTTTCTGGATTTTCATAGGAGAGCACTTCAATCTCCACCACAACTCTAAGAATGGGGTTAGCTTCATCGGTTGTTTCAAAAACTATTTCTCCTTCATGTTTTCCGGGAGCCAGTCCTTCTGTGTTTAAAAATATGGCATAAGACACAAAACTACTAGGCTCTAACATCTTAAAGTCGTTCAATTCAAGGTAATTTTCCTGGATAGAACTTCTACGCAAATTCAACCACGAAGGTTTTTCTATCAATCTATACCATAAAAATCCGTTTGCCCAATTTTCTATCTTAAAGTCTTTTTCGCTTCTTGATGTTCCAAAATTAATCAGAGTTTCGTTTATCGATGCTTTTGGCGTTCCCCAATTCGAGCTTTGAACCTTTATGGCTAAGAGTCCGAAATCTTCTACATTTAGAATAATATTACCTAAATTTTGAGGCTCCAACTTAACCGGATTATCAAATGAATCTACTTTGATTCTAAATGCTAACTTTCCGGTTTCATCAATATGACCAGCAAAAGTTTCGAAATGAATAATTTTTGGGTACTGAAAAACGTTGAAATCTTTATTTTTTAGGTCGGGAAGCGTAACGGAAACTTCCGTAAACTGGCTTACAGGTTCCACAAACAACGGAACTTCAAGATTATAACCGTCAATTTGTTTCTTATTTTCCTCCAAAAAAGAATCATCGCAGGAAAACGTAAATGCGGTAAATAATAAAACGAATACACGTAGTATATTTTTCATGGCTTTATTTGTTTAAATAATAACGTAATCCAATAGATAAATGAATATTGGAAGCATTGTAGCGTGAGTCCTTGTCAAGAGTTTGCTCTTGTGTGTTAGTCCCATCAGTTGCTTTAACCTTTCCGAAAGTACTTAAAAAATAACCTGCATTCACGCCAAGGCCGACATTCGGATTGAGTAAAAAGTCAATACCAACGTCTGCATTCATTCCGATATTTTTACCAGTGATAAGTACATTTTGTGACAAAACGGAACCTTCGCTGCGAAACCAAGCGTAGCCAACACTCAAAGATGAAACTAAAAGAAAGTTGCCACTATTCCCGATATTTGAATAACCGAATAAAGAGGGACCGACGAAATTAATATAATCTTTTTCCCAAAGATCGACAACTTGATAATGAGTGCCATCGTTGACATCAATAATCAAATCTTTAGCTTTGGCTGATGTTTTCTGAAACAAATACTTGGCTCCAATTCCCCAACCGGCATCAAAAAGATAGTGTATATCTCCATTCAAATGAGTAGCCAAACGCAAGTCTTTATTGGCTTTATCAATTACTTCTTTGTTCACAACCCCGGCTATTTCATCCTGTCCCGAAGCAATTAGATAACCCAAACCACCCGAGGCACTTACCCGCAAACGCGGCATCTTGTATTCTGCTTGTGCCAATAACGATGCGCTTATGCACAACCATAAAAGTGTTAGTAAAAAAGATTTTTGTTTCATAGATATTTAGAATAAAATGATTGTTTTTTTAGTCGCTATATCTCCGCTTCTTTCATTCGTTCGGCATTTTCGCTTACGATGAGTTGGTCTATCACGCCTTGAATTTCGCCATCCATGAACGCTGAAAGATTATAGATAGTAAAGTTGATTCGATGATCAGTAATTCGTCCTTGCGGATAATTGTATGTCCGGATTTTTGCCGAACGGTCGCCCGTGGAAACCATGGTTTTTCGGCGCGATGCGATATCCCCTTGACGTTTGGTCAGTTCTATATCGTAAAGTTTGGTGCGAAGCATTTGCATAGCAATTTCACGATTTTGTAACTGCGATCGCGCCTGCTGACAAACCACAACAATTCCGCTGGGTTTGTGTGTTAGTTGTACTTTGGTTTCCACCTTGTTCACGTTTTGGCCGCCGGCACCGCTGGAACGTGCGGTGTGGAAATCGATATCCGCCGGATTGAGTTCCACGTCAAACTCTTCTGCCTCCGGCAATACGGCAACGGTGGCGGCAGATGTGTGCACACGCCCTTGCGTTTCGGTTTGCGGCACGCGTTGCACCCGATGAACGCCCGATTCATATTTCAACGTTCCATACACATCTGCACCCGAAACGGTGAAAATAATCTCCTTGAATCCGCCGGCTGTGCCTTCGGTAAAACTGCTTACTTCTGTTCGCCAACCTTTGCTTTCGCAATATTTTTGGTACATTTTGTACAGGTCGCCGGCAAAAATGGAGGCTTCGTCGCCGCCCGTGCCGCCACGAATTTCCATAATAACATTTTTGGCGTCTTCGGGATCGGCCGGAATGAGCAACAGTTTAATCTGCTCTTCCAAATCGGGAATTTTTTCCGCATTTTCAGACAATTCTTCATTTGCCAACGAGCGAAGTTCGGCATCGTTTTCGTTACTCAGTATAGATTTGGCCTCTTCAATTGAATTCAGTGCCGATAAGTACTCGTTGCGCACCGATATAATTTTCTCTAATTCAGCGTATTCCTTATTGAGTTTCACGTAGCGATCCATATCGGCAATTACCGATGGGTCTGTAATTAATGTGCCCACTTCCTCGAATCGGGAAACCAGATGCGCTGTTTTTTGTAACAATGTATTTTCTGACATATAATTGGCTTTTAGCCGTTAGCTTTTGGCTTTTAGCCATTGGCAGAGAGCTAAAATGTATTTCAAGTTTTGTTTATTATGATGGTTTTGCTCCTAATTTAGGAATATACAAATTTTCCGAATTCGCTTTCAATTACCAGTTGGCGAACGTCCGATTGTTCCACACGTCCAACCACTTGTGCATCTACGCCAAACGATTTGGAAATTTCAATTACTCGTTGCGCGTGTTGCTCGGGCAGGTAAATTTCCATCCGGTGTCCCATATTGAAAACTTTGTACATCTCTTTCCAATCGGTTCCGGACTGTTTGTGAATCAAATCGAAAAGTGGGGGAATAGGGAAGAGATTGTTTTTCACTACTTTGAGTCCGTTGCCCAAAAAGTGCATAATTTTTGTTTGCGCTCCTCCCGAACAGTGTACCATTCCGTGAATTTCTCCTCTCAATTCATTTAATATCTGCGATATAATGGGAGAATAGGTGCGGGTAGGGGATAGAACCAATTTTCCGGCATCCAAATTCAGGTTTTCAATGCTGTCGGTTAATTTCATTTTTCCGGAATACACCAAATCGGCAGGGATGGAAGCGTCGTAACTTTCGGGATATTTTTGCGCCAGATAATTGGCAAAAACGTCGTGCCGGGCCGAAGTCAACCCGTTGCTGCCCATGCCGCCGTTGCATTCTTTCTCGTAAGTAGCTTGTCCCGAAGAAGATAATCCAACAATCACGTCGCCCGCTCGGATGTTGGCATTGTCTATTACATCGGCGCGTTTCATTCTGCAAGTAACCGTGCTGTCCACGATGATGGTTCGCACCAAATCGCCCACATCGGCCGTTTCGCCGCCGGTGGGGTAGATATTTACGCCAAGCGACGACAATTCTTCGCACAACTCATTGGTTCCGTTTATGATAGCCGATATAACTTCGCCGGGAATCAGGTTTTTATTGCGTCCGATGGTGGACGACAGCAAAATGTTATCGGTTGCCCCCACGCACAATAAGTCGTCCACATTCATTATCAGCGCGTCTTGCGCGATTCCTTTCCACACGGAAATATCGCCGGTTTCGCGCCAGTACATGTATGCCAGCGACGATTTTGTGCCGGCGCCGTCGGCATGCATGATATTGCAATACTGCGGGTCGTTGCCCAAGTAATCGGGAATTATTTTGCAGAATGCTTTCGGAAAAATTCCTTTGTCGATATTCTTTATGGCATTGTGCACATCTTCTTTGGAGGCGGAAACTCCGCGCTG
>JAUNRY010000093.1 GCA_030539475.1 Bacteroidia bacterium
GTTCGTAAATAAACTCGTCGGGGATATTTACAAACCCGAAAACGGGATCGTTGATGATTTTTCGCTTTTGTTGCATACCGAAAAACTAAAATAGACTGTCTGGTATAACCTAACAGTCTATTACTCATGTTGTTGTCTTACTAAGATTCGAACTTAGACAAACAGGACCAGAATCTGTTGTGCTACCATTACACCATAAGACAGTTTGTGGGTACAAAATTACAAAATTTATCGCAACAAAAAATCATCGGGCTGAAACTTTTATTTGTTTTGTAAGGCGAAACTGCTAAGTTTGCAAAATAACACAAATTTTATCGTGCAAAACAACATACTGTTTTTTAAAAACCGAGGATTAAAACGCTTTTACATAAGCATGCCGATATTAACGGTTGTGTGGTTCATTTTATTTGGATTTATAGGCCCATCGAAATTAAAATGAACTGTTTGCAAAACAATCCGCCTATTTCAGCCGGATAATACTCGTATTTTCAATCACAACTGTTTTCTCCTTCAAAAACTCCATCAACGTAGCATAAATCGGATGTTTTCTGAGAATTTCCCTATTTCCTACCATAAATAACTGTTGTCGGGCGCGGGTGAGCGAAACGTTTAGTTTTCTGTCCACCGTGCCGTCATCGTTCAGGTTGCACAGAAAGTTGAGTTGATACGGTTTGTTCACGCAAAACGAAATGATGATCACATCGCGCTGACTGCCCTGAAAACGCTCCACCGTATCCACCATAATGTTCTCATAATCTGCAATATTTGCTTCCGCAAGCTTGTGTTTGATAAGTGCGATTTGATTGCGGTACGGAGTTATGATTCCGATATTTCGCGTGTTGAAGTATCGTTTGTCATGTGCGTAAGTCTTGGCAATGGATTTTACTATTTCAACAACAATAGTTGCTTCATTTTCATTTGTTTTGGTTGATATTTTCGAAGAAATTAGTTGCTCCGTAGAGAAAAAAGTGATTCGATTTTTCGATGCGCTTTTCAGAAAAATATCCTCCGTTTGGGGAAACGATGAGTTCCAATTCTCCGATTGCCACTCCTGCGCCGGTAACAGACTTTGCGGATAAAAATATGCCGACGGAAACGCGGCGATATGTTCGTGCATTCTGCCCTGAATGGTGAGTTGCGCGTATGCGTGCGTCCAATCGTTTTTGGTGCAATTGCGCAGCAGGCGTTCAAAAAGCGAATGAGCGCAGTTGGTGATTCCAATTTCGGTCAATGGGGGTTCGTGAATAATTGATGCCGTATTTTTTTGCAAAACGATGGCAGGCAGCTGGTTGTGGTCGCCAATCATAATAAACTTATCGAAATTGGGCAGTAATCCGATAATTTGTGGCTCCAGAATTTGCGACGCTTCGTCGATAATAGCCACATCGAATTTTTTCAGGTTGAATAGCTCCAACTTTCCGTTTATGGATGCCAGTGTGGAAACAAAAATTCGGGTGTTTTCTATTTCTTGCCGCAGCGATTCTCTGTTTTTGGCTTTCTCCGAAATGTTTTGCAACAAACGGTTCCGATATTCTTCGGCACACGAAAGTTCCGTTCCCACGCGGATGAATCTGTTGTTGTTTTTTCCAAAAGCGGCGTTTATTGCTTCGCAAAGTTCGTCCACCGCGCGGTTGGTATAGGCCAGAACCAGTATGTTGGTAGTTGGTTTGGCGTAATATTCTTCAATCAATCGACGGGCGAAAATAGATGTTTTCCCGGTTCCGGGCGGGCCTATAATCAGAAAATAATCTTCGGCAGCCATTGCTTTTTGGACAATATTTTCAGGATAATCCATATTTTCCGGCACGCCAAACGCATTCCCGGGTTCCGTAATTCCCAACAACAAAGCCCGTTGCTGTTTTGGCGCTTTCAGAAAAGCAAATAAACCTTTGTACATGCTGTTGTACGACGTGTCCAGCGTGTCGTGTTCAACCGCCCAACGCCTGTTTTCGTTGAAAAATGCGCGGTTTCGCTGCTTATTCCGGAAACGGATTTCGATAAATTCGCGGGAAATGGCCGCTATATTGCCTTTCAGAATCTGGCGGTTGAGAACGGTGTCATTTTCGTTTTGTCGCGGGTAAACAATACAAATTTCGCCTTCGCGGAAGTTTACGATATCGTTTTCGGCGCGGTTCCGGCGGAAAACAATTTTCATGTCGTTGCCCGAGTCGTCAATCGATTCAATGGACAAATCAAACAAAACGTCCAGCGCATCGGCGCGTTCGGCAAAATCACTGTTCCACAACGAAGCAACTCCCGTAGGCGATTCATATTCGATATCGCCGATTTTCTGCAGGTACAACTCCCTCGATATAAAGCGAATGTAGCGGTAAAAATAGTTCAGTTCCGTGGGTGAGCATTGCCGCAAAACCGATTTGAAATCTTCTATCTTTTGCGTGTAAAATTTAGCGGTTTTTTGTGCTATATCGGTTGTATCGTATAGATTCTGAAACAGTTGCGCCACGGTATCGTTATCGCCGTTCATAACCATGTGTTCGTTGGCAACGATGTGATTTCTTGCGTTGACAATTTCTTTTTCCAGCTGCTGAAATTCGGCTGCAAAGCGCAGGTTGGCGCCCGAAATACTTCCCGATGAATATAAAATGGCAGCTTCCACCTTGCGCGACGGCGCGTTAAATACACTTTCAATCATCAGCCGGTAAACGCTTGTTTGAACTTCGTGATTGAGGGCAATTTTCCCCGAATCATAAGGCGGATAAGGCAGTTTTCCCGATTTTAACTCTACGATTTTATACGCGTTGTTGTTGATTTGCAATAAGTCTAACCTTCCCTGAAAACCGTATTTTTCGCTGAAAAACGACGGCTCAAGTGTGCATTTTCGCACATCGATGTCTCTCATCGAAAAATCTTCCGTTATTACCCGCCGGATATTTTCGAACTGCGAACGAGCTTTTTGCATAAATACTCTAAAATCTTCACCGGAAGCTATGTCCTGACAACTGGTGTATTCGAAAGGCGATTGCCTAAAGGATTTCAGAAACGTTTCGTCGAAAGACACTTCTTCGGGATTTTGGGCGAAAATCAGCTCGTCAAGGAAAAAGTTGGCCAAATTACCCAGCAATAGATAAGAACGGTTTTCGAGCGTTTCGAACTTGTTTCTGAAATAGTGCATGGGCGTAACGCAGTAATCGTGGAAGCAGTCTGCAATGGCCGAAGCGTCAATCAGGTAATCGGGTTCCAGAACAATGAACTTGGGAATCAGTGCGCCGTTTTTGTCTATCGAAAAATCGATGAGGTTAAGTTGGGCACCTACCCAAAACTGTTCTACTGAGCTGTTTAGAGCATCGTTATCGGGTTTTACGTTGTACTTTACAGTAACTGCAGCTCCCGCGTGTTTTTCCACCAAGCATTCAATTTCCGACTTTTCTCTATTAATGTGTTGAATCTGAACGCGCAACGTCTTTTCGTTATAGGCGGGAAATGGTTCGGAAAGCACGTTTTCATCGGGAGCAATTTCGTTGCCCGAAAGGATTTGCAAGATGTTGAGCAGTGCTCGTTCGTGTTTACGGTATTCGGTTTCGGTAAGTTCTTCTTTCTTTTTTCTGATTTCTTTGGCGTGAACGCGCAGGTGTTGCAATTGCCATTCCGATTGTTTGGAAAGCCGGAGTTTTTGTGCCAGAAATACCAATCGGGAGAAGAGGGTAGGAAACTGGATGGATTCGCCGGACGTTAATTCCCTCGATAATCGTTCCAACAGTTTTTTCAACTCGAAAAGTTTATCGTTGAAACTTGACTCCGAGGTTGAAATTTCTTGTATCTCGGTAAGGTATGTGGTGTATTCGGACATTTTATTTCAGGAATAATTCAATAATTTTCGGTAAAAAAACCAACATTCCTACTGCCAATGCCGCTATGGAAGCGAGCAGCACGCCTGCAGCGGCCAAATCTTTCACTTTTTTTATCGATTCGTTTCGCTCCCTAACAACAACGTTGGCAAGGATTTCAATGGACGTATTTATGGATTCCAGCGCGAAAACCAGCCCAATAACAATAATTACCGCCAGCCATTCCGTTGCGGAAATAGAAAAAAACAATCCCAGCAAAACCGCCAGAATAGCCATAATAAGATGAATTAGGGCGTTGGGCGTTTCGCGGAATAGCGTTGCTACGCCTTGAAAGGCATATCGAAAACTCGCGATTCTTTTTTTAATGTACGATGCCATTTTGCTGAAAATATGAAATTTGTGGAATGGAAACCCGAAATATCATAAGATTTGCGGATTTGAATCCTTGAATCTTAAAAAATCAAATTGTTTTTTCAAACACATAATCATCCATTATAAAGCCGTTGCCGATATCGATTACTTCTTCTTTTGCGAGAAAAAAACCGTTCTTTTCATAAAACCGGATGGCAGTTTCGTTGTACTTGTTCACATTTAAGTAAATAGCCTGGCTGTCATGCCTTTTTGCTTCGTTTATGGCTTCACAAAGCAACAGCTTACCGATACCTTTTTTTTGCCGGTCGGGCAAAATGTAGATTTTGTGAATTTTAGTTTTGCCGGTGTTTTCGCAGTTGTGTTGAACAGACATGTAACCCAGAAATTCATCGTTTTCTTTCGCCAGAAAATAATGATGATTTTTTACATCCATTTGTTCCCGCAACGATTCGTCGCTGTACATCCAGTTCATCATGTATTTTATTTGCGAAGGCGATAAAATATCCTTAAAAGCGTGTGGCCAGGCCACGTCCGATACAGCCTGAATATCCCGGATGTTGTTTTTGGCGGCGCGAATAATTTCTATCATTTTGGCAATGTGTATGAAAGTTCAAATATACTAACTTTGATGCTTTCTGCAAAAACCGTTCGATTTATTGCCTTAAATTCTGTGCATTTTTTATCTTTGTCTCAATGTAAATAGGCCGATTCAAAATTTATAGCATCGCTACAATTCATTACTCAAAACTCAGAACTAAATACTGTTTATCATGTCACTATTTTGCCCGCTTTGCGGAAAACATAAACCGGAAAAAGCATTGTTTTGCGACGTCTGCAAAAACAAGATCGAAAAGGAATACGAAGTGGATGTTCCCGCGAAAGACAATGTTGCTGTTGCCGGAGAAAAAATACCCGCCGAATTAAAAACTGTTGACAATAAGTATGTTGTTGCTGACAAAGAGGGCGTTCTGCTGGCGGACCCGCTGCCGGAATCCGCAAAACCGCGAAAAAACAGGCGTAATCTTTTTATTTGGGTGCTGATATTGGCTGTTTTGCTCGTTGGCGGATTTTTGTATTACGGACAAGTAATCCGAAAAAGCAATTTAGACCGCTCGCAATGGGATATGGCTTTAAAAGAAAACACCGTAAACGGATACCTGACGTATATGCAGGCATTTCCGAAAGGGAAATATTACAATTTAGCGGAAGAAAACCTGATGAAACTCAAAGGCAACGAAGCCGAAGTGTGGAAAAATCTGCAAAAATCGGAAAATACCGCAGAGTTGCGCGATTTTATTGCCCTGTATCCCCAAAGCCCCTATCATCCGCTCATAGCAAGACGATTGGATTCGCTCACCTGGGTGGCCACATTAAACGATAACACGGCCGAAAGTTATTCCGCGTATATGGTTATGTCGCAAAGCGGAGAGTTTTCGGGCGATTATTTCGGCGAAGCACAGGAGCGGTACGACATGCTTTTTCAATCGTACCCCGTTACGCAAGCCGATTTAGACAGCGTGAAAATGGCGGTGGAAGGATTCTTTTCCGCACTATCCGGTGTAAACGCCAACGAAATAAGCAATTACCTGGCTCCGTCGGTTTTCAGGTTTTTTAATTCCGGGGGCGGAACCCGCGAAAAAATAGTTGGAGACTTGCTTATCTCGGGTGCGAGAGCGCAAACTCCAACCATTAAATATCTACCGAACATGAACGCGGTAGCGTATGAAAAAACGTTGATTGAACATTACAAAGTAAATGTTCCCGTTCAGAAATCGTACGCGGAAGCCGGGCAGCAGAAAACCGTTTCAGGATACATTGTTCATCTTGAGCTGGACAGAAACTTTCAGATAATTACGATTACAGAAAGCAAACCAACCCCCGATGCTGTTTAACGGTTTTTATTCCCAGCTTAAAATCACCTTGCCGCACCGGCCGCTTTCCATTACATCGAATCCCTGTTGAAATTCATCGATGGTGAAACGGTGCGTGATCACGGGCGTTAAATCGAGCCCCGATATAAGCATTTGCTCCATCTGATACCAGGTCTCCCACATTTCGCGCCCGTAAATTCCTTTCAGCGTGAGCGCTTTAAAGATGATTTCGTTCCAGTCAACGGTGGTATTGTTAGGCAGAATGCCAAGCAGCGATATCTTTGAGCCGTTGTACATGTTGGCAATCATTTCGCGGAAACCGGCCGGGGAACCGGACATTTCCAGCCCTACATCGAACCCGCGCATACCTAACTTCTCAACGGCTTGGGTAATGGTTTCTCCCTTCGACGGATTAACGGTGAGCGTTGCACCCATTTTTTTGGCAATCTCCAATCTGTAATCGCTTAAATCGCTGACAACTATGTTGCGGGCGCCGGAAAAACGGCAAATAGCGGTTGCCATGCTTCCGATAAGCCCGGCGCCGGTGATGAGGACGTCTTCGCCGATAAGCGGGAACGATAGCGCGGTATGCGTGGCATTTCCGAACGGGTCCATGATGGATGCGATTTCATCGGGGATGCGCTCGTCGAGTGTAACCACGTTTTCTGCCGGAAGCGACAAGTATTCGGCAAAAGCGCCGTCGCGATTCACGCCCACGCCGATGGTGTTTTCGCATACATGCAGTTTTCCGCGGCGGCAGTTGCGGCAGTGGCCGCAAGCGATGTGCCCTTCGCCGGTAACACGGTCACCAACTTTCAGGTTTTTTACGCCGCTGCCCATATCCACAATTTCGCCCACGTATTCGTGGCCGATGGTCATGGGCGTTTTGATGGTTTTTTGCGCCCAATCGTCCCATTTATAAATGTGTAAATCGGTTCCGCAGATAGAGGTCTTTTTAATCTTTATAAGGACTTCGTTCACGCCGATTTCGGGAACGGGAATTTCTTCCATCCAAATGCCCTTTTCAGGGCGTAGTTTTACTAAGGCTTTCATAGTTAGTTGTGAATTGTGTAGAGACGGTGCGCGCACGGTCTGTACATTTAAATTACATTTAATTTTTTACCTACTTTTATAAACGCGGCAATGGCTTTATCGAGGTGCTCGCGTGTGTGCCCGGCAGATAATTGAACGCGGATGCGGGCTTCGCCGCGTGGCACAACCGGGAAATAAAATCCGGTAACGTAAATACCTTCATCCAACAGCTCGGCCGCAAACTCCTGCGACAATTTGGCATCGTAAAGCATTACGGCGCAAATGGCCGATTGGGTGGGCTTGATGTCGAAATTGGCTTCTTTCATTTTGGCTACAAAATAATCTACATTTTCGTGCAGTTTATCCTGTAAATCGTTCGATTCGCGAAGCAAGCCGAAAGCCTTGATTCCTGCGGCTGCCACCAGCGGGGGAATAGAATTTGAGAAAAGATACGGACGGGAACGCTGGCGAAGCATGTCGATAATTTCCTTGCGTCCGGTAGTGAAGCCGCCGATGGCTCCGCCAAACGCTTTGCCGAGCGTTCCGGTTATAATTTCGGCTTTCCCCAGGCAATTGTAAAGCTCGGTAACACCGCGCCCGGTTTTTCCCACAACACCTGCCGAGTGGCTTTCGTCAATCATTACCAGCGCGTCGTATTTTTCGGCCAGTTCCATTATTTTGTCGATGGGCGCCACGTTGCCGTCCATGGAGAAAACGCCGTCGGTGGCAATGATGCGGAAACGTTGTGATTGTGCTTCTTTTAGTTTTTTTTCCAAATCGGCCATGTCGGCGTTGGCATAGCGGTAGCGTTTGGCTTTGCAAAGGCGCACGCCATCAATTATTGACGCGTGGTTGAGCGTGTCGGAAATGATGGCATCTTCATCGGTGAGCAGCGGCTCGAAAAGTCCGCCGTTGGCATCGAAACAAGCCGCGTACAGAATAGTATCTTCCGTGTTGAAGAACTTACTGATGGTAGCTTCCAGCTCTTTGTGAAGGTCTTGCGTGCCGCAGATAAAACGCACGGATGACATTCCGTAGCCGCGTTCATCGAGGGCTTTTTTGGCGGCGTCAATCAATTGGGCGTGGTCCGATAATCCCAGGTA
>JAUNRY010000094.1 GCA_030539475.1 Bacteroidia bacterium
GATATGGACGTTAGCGCCGAAACGTAAATCATAAACTTTTTATCGCGGGCAATATGTTCCGTCAACTTGGGGTTGAGCGCGTGAATTCCCTCCACGATGAGCACGCTTTTCTTGTCCATTTTCAGGCGATGATTTCTGAACTCTCTTTTTCCGGTAACAAAATTGTACGACGGCAGCTCTATCTCTTCTTGGTTAAGAAGGGCGATGATTTGATTTTCAAAAAGTTCCAAATCGATGGCGTAGAGCGATTCGTAATCTTTATCTCCAAATTCATCAAGCGGAGTCATATCGCGATCGATAAAATAATCGTCGAGCGAAACGCCCACCGGTTTCAACCGGTTCACTATCAGTTGTATTTCCAACCGCTTGCGAAAAGTGGTCTTGCCGGAAGACGACGGGCCTGAAATAAGCACAACGCGCAAACCATCGTTGTATTTATCGGTAATTTCTTTGGCAATATTGGCTATTTCGTTGGCCTGATACGCTTCGGAAACCTGAATTATTTCCGAAATTTTATTCGTGCGAATGGCTTTGTTTAAATCGCCCACGTTGTCTAATTTACTTATTTTTAGAAATTCCAGATGTTCACGGTACACTTTCAGTAATTTTTGCTGCGGAATAACCGGCTCCAATTCAACCGGATTTTGCCTGTTTGGCACCACAAGCAAAAATCCGCCGTTGTAGGGAATAATATCGAACAAAGACAGGTAGCCCGACGAAGGCACCAGGCAACCGTAATAATAATCGATGTAATTGTCTAATTTAGAATAGCGGGCATACAACAAATCATCGGAAGTTTCGAGCAGCAACGCTTTGTCTTCCATCCGGTTTTCGTGAAAAAGCTTTACAACTTCTGCAATTTCTTCTTCCACCTGCACAAACGGAATATCGGCCTCTATAATTTCCTGCATCCGGCTCTTAACGCGCTCCAGCTCTTTGTTGCCCACTTTTCCGCCGTTTTCAATATTGAAGTAATAACCGCGGGAAACGGCATGTTCAATATACACTTCGGCGTGGGGCATAACATCGTCAACGGCTTTCGACAGCACAAAACACAGCGACCGAACGTAGGTGCGCATGGCCGATGAATTGCTGATATCGACATATTCCACCCGTCGCGGACGGAAAACCTGGTAATCAAGAGATTCCGTTTTGTTGTTTACTTTTGCATTCGCAATGAGGTATGGTTTTTTCACTCCGAAAACATCGATTAGTTCTTTTAAGGTTGAACCCGCCTTAACATCTTTATATTCATTGGTGTTAAGGCAATGAATACGAACAGTATCAGTCATATTTATTTACGTTAGTTTTTACAATTATTTGCAATTAAGTCTATTTTAACTATATTTGCACGCTAATATACGGAATTTTTTTGAACATGGACTACAGTTTCTTCGATTTTTTAAAACTTATCGGCTCATTAGCGCTTTTCCTTTACGGCATGAAAATCATGAGTGAAGGATTGCAAAAACTGGCAGGAAATAAACTCAGAGGTATTTTGTCGGCAATGACAAAGAACCGGATTATGGGTGTTTTAACCGGCATTCTTATTACCGTTTCCATACAGTCTTCATCGGCCACAACCGTTATGGTGGTAAGTTTTGTAAATGCCGGGTTGATGAGCCTGATTCAATCCATCGGCGTAATAATGGGCGCCAACATAGGCACAACGGTTACTGCGTGGATGATATCGCTGTTCGGATTCGGAAAATTTTCCATCAGCGCCTTGTCTATTCCGTTGATGGGTATCGCGCTTCCGCTGATTTTTTCGTCGAAAAGCCGGAACAAATCCGTGGGTGAATTTATTTTCGGTTTCGCGTTTCTTTTCATGGGGCTCGATTTTTTGAAAGATGCCATGCCCGACCTTCAAAACAACCCCGAGGTGTTATCGTTTGTGCAAAACTTTTCCGATATGGGCATTTGGTCGGTGTTGATTTTTCTGCTCATAGGCGCCGTGTTGACCATAATTGTTCAATCGTCGAGCGCCACGGTTGCCATCACCTTGATTATGGCGGCAAAGGGATGGATAGATTTTCCATCGGCGGCGGCCATGATTATGGGCGAAAACATCGGCACAACCATCACCGCTAATTTAGCCGCCATTCCGGCAAACATATCGGCAAAGCGAGCTGCTTTCGCCCATTTCATATTCAACGTGTTGGGTGTTATCTGGATGCTGTTCGTGTTTAAGTTTTTCATAAATATGGTGGAGTATTTGGTAACAACCTTCGGGCCGGCCAATCCGGCAGAACTTTCATCGTTTGTAACTTCGCTCTCGCCCGATGAGTACGCTCAAATATCAACGCTTCCCAAATCGGAACTGCCGCCGCATCTGGCCTCCGCGCAGGAAATGTATCTTAGTTACCAGGGCGCCACGTCATACGGATTATCGTTGTTTCACACCATATTCAACATATTGAATGTGAGTATAATGATATGGTTTGTGAAGTTGTACGAGAAAATTTGCCTGCGGATTATCCGTCCCAAAGAAGGAGAGGAAGAAGACGAAGAATTTTTACTCCAGTACATTTCCACCGGGCTTCATTCCACGGCCGAGCTGTCTATTCTTCAGGCCGAAAAAGAAGTGGAAGTGTACGCGGGCAGGGCAAAAAAGATGTTTGGGTTTGTGAAGAAAATGACCAACATGAACCACAACGATAAAAAGTTCCTCAAACTCTACAAACGCGTGGAAAAATACGAGGATATCTGCGACCGGATGGAAGTAGAAATAGGCTCTTACCTAAGCAAAGTTTCCGAAGGGAGGCTCAGCAACCGCAGTAAAGAGCACATTCGCGCCATACTGCGTTCGGTATCTGAAATTGAAAGTATCGCCGATTCTTGCGCCAATATTGCCCGCCACCTCAAACGCAAAATGGAAGCCAATGTTGTTTTCGAAGAAAGCCTGTTGGCCAACATCAATTCTATGTACGGTTTGCTGGATGAAGCCCACGAAAATATGAAGCGGGCGCTGGAAAATCAGGAAATTACGGAGGAAAAACTGGCTCAAAACAAGAATCTGGAAGCCTCCATCAACGAAAAACGTACGGCGTTTAAACGAAAAAATGTGGAGGATCTGAACATAAACGCGTATTCGTATCAAAACGGTGTTTTCTACATGGATATTATTTCCGAATGTGAACGTATGGGCGATTATATTATGAATGTGATTGAGTCGGTGATGGTAAAAGAGAGTTGACCTCGCAGATTTTTATTTTTGTAACAGAAATAAATGTGCCTTAGTGGCAAAAAAAAGAATTTTCGGAGGAGGCTCATCTCTTTGATTTTCTGCATGTAAAAATATTCCATAACTCTAATTTCTAAGTAAATGATTGAGGCTACAAACTTAACAAAACTTTATGGCGGCGTTTCGGTATTAAACGTGCCGTCATTAACCATTGCCGATGGCGAAAGTTTCGGATTGGTGGGAAACAACGGCGCGGGAAAAACCACTTTTTTCCGCTTGATACTCGATTTAATTGAAGCAAGTTCCGGCGAAGTGCGCATCGACGGCGAAAAAGTCGCGCGTCGCGACGATTGGAAATCGAAAGTGGGCTCGTTTCTCGATGAAAGCTTTCTGATTGATTTTCTCACACCCGAAGAATACTTTAACTTCACGGGCAAAGTGTACGGAAAATCGGAAGGCGATATCGCCGCCTTTCTGGAGTCGATGAAGGAGTTTTTTAACGGCGAAATTCTGGGTTCAAAAAAATTAATCCGCGATTTGTCGAAAGGAAACCAGAAAAAAACGGGAATTGCCGCTGCACTTATTTCCGACCCGCAAATCCTAATTCTCGACGAACCGTTTACCGCCCTCGATCCCACATCGCAAATCCGCCTCAAGCGGATGCTCAACGAGCTGAAAACTACCAAAAACATGGGCATGCTTATTTCGAGCCACGACCTCAACCACGTTACCGAAGTGTGCGATCGTATCGTGGTGCTGGAAAAAGGATGGGTGGTGAAAGATATCCACACAACCGAAAGCACATTGAAAGAACTGGAAAGTTATTTCGCGGTGTAATTCGCCACTTTTTCAAAAGAAATCTGACACAAAAAAACGTCTTGTTTTCAAGACGTTTTTTTGTTTTTCCGGCGATGAATCTTAATTCAAACTCGGGTCATTAAACGTGTCTCCTTGCCGCACATCACCGGTCTGGAACCCTTTTTTGTACCAATAGGTGCGCTGAGCGGCTGTTCCGTGCGTAAAAGAATCGGGAACGGTGTATCCCTGCGCCTGCTTTTGCAGCGTGTCATCGCCCACAGCCGTTGTAGCGCTGATAGCCGATTCCAAATCACCGTCTTCTATTAAAATCATGTTCATCCGTTGTGCCTGATTTGCCCACAAACCGGCAAAAAAATCGGCTTGCAATTCCATTTTCACGTTCAGGCGGTTATATTCGGCTTGCGCTACGCGTCCGCGATACTGATTCACCTGATCCAAAACACCCAGCAATTTCTGCACGTGATGCCCTACTTCGTGAGCTGTAACATAGGCAATGGCCATTTCGCCCTGCGCCCCGTAATCGCGCACCAGTTGGTGGAAGAAATTTAAATCGATGTACACTTTCTCGTCGGCGGGACAATAAAACGGCCCAACGGCCGAAGAGGCATGGCCGCAACCCGAACTGGTGGCATCGGTAAACGTTACCAACGTGGGCGGACGATACGTTTGTTGCATTTGGGTGCGGAAAATCTCGCTCCAAACGTCGTTTGCACTGTTAAACACACCCAGGGTGAAAACCTTTAAGTCTTCGTTTTCGTTCACCCGCGAGGGATCAACCACCTCTTCCGATGATTGCCCCGGCGCCAAACCGCCTGCCATGTCAATCATTTGCAGCGGATTTTGTCCCAATAGCAACGCGATTATGGCAATAATAATTGCGCCAATTCCGCCAAAAGCGGCTCCGCGCTTCATTCCCCGACCACGACGATCTTCATAATTTCGCGTGCTGTCGTTTCTGTTTATCCATTTCATTTTTTTATTTTTTGGTTTTGATTGTATTTTTTTTTGAGTTAATATTGAAACACAAAAATAGGTTGTTTTGTTTGAGAATTTAAATAAATAGCAACAATTTTCCGCGAATCAAATTACTAACCTGCCTAAAAATACGGCGATAAAATTCGGCTTTTCAGGCCAATCGGGTAAGATTGCTGATATTCATTGCTTTTAGCTTTTAGCCATTGGCTATCAGCATTGCGTCAAATTCATTGTGCAAAGAGAGAATAGCCGTGCTTCCCCGCCAGGAGCCAACCGCCGGTGATGCAACTTTTCCGCCAATCGTTTGTTTACATATTTAGATCCGCGCCACAGCGGATTTTTTCAACAAACAGTAAGTAGTAATGAAGAAAATTGACAATCAGGCGCTGGTAATATTTGGCGCCTCGGGCGATCTCACGTATCGGAAACTGATACCCTCGGTTTTCGATTTATATATGAACAATTCGCTTCCCAATGGTTATGCCGTGCTGGGAGTAAGCCGCTCAAAGTTTACCGACAACGAGTTTCGGAAGAAGATGAAAGAGGGCATCAAAGAATTTTCGCACTTTAAAGATGCCCCTGCCGAAAAGATGAACGACTTTTTAAAAAAGATTTTTTACATCAGTATCGATACGGGAAAGAGCGAAGATTATGAAATGGTGAAAAGTAAACTCAAGGAGCTGAACAAGAAATTCGATCTGCGGCACAACTATATTTTTTATCTGTCAACACCGCCGCAATTATATCCGCTCATACCCAAATATCTTTACGGACAAGGGCTTACGTTGCAACAAAAGGGCTTTCGCCGCATAATTATTGAAAAGCCTTTCGGGCACGATCTAAAATCGGCACAAGAGCTGAATAAATTACTGTCCGATTTTTTCAGCGAAAGCCAGATCTACCGCATCGACCATTACCTGGGAAAAGAAACCGTGCAAAACCTGATGGTTACCCGTTTTTCCAACGGAATTTTTGAACCGCTCTGGAACCGTAATTACGTGCAGCACGTGGAAATTACGGCTGCCGAGAGTATCGGGGTGGAAGGCCGCGGCGGATATTATGAAAATGCCGGCGTGATGCGCGACATGATACAGAACCATTTGCTGCAAGTGGCGTCGCTGGTGGCTATGGAGCCTCCCGCAAAAATAACTTCCGATGAAATTCGTCACGAAAAATTGAAAGTTTTCCGTTCCTTGCGTCCGTTGAGCGAAAGTGATTTGAAAGAGAATGTTATTCGCGGGCAATACACCGAGTCGCGCGTAAAAGGCAAGCATTTAACCGGTTATCGCGATGAAGAAGGCGTGGATAAAAACTCGCGCACCGAAACGTATTTCGCCATGAAGTTCTATATCGATAACTGGCGATGGAGCGGAGTGCCGTTTTACATCCGCTCGGGAAAGCGTTTGCCCACAAGGGTATCGGAGATCGTGATTCACTTTAAGCCGTCGCCAGCACAGCTTTTCAAATCCATAGACGGCGCCGTTGAAGCCGGCAACCAACTTATCCTGCGCATTCAACCCGACGAAGGAATTTTGCTGAAAACCGGCATGAAAGTTCCGGGAAACGGTTACGAAGTGAAATCGGTAAACGTGGATTTTCATTATTCCGATTTGAAAGACCATTACATCCCCGAAGCCTATGAACGCCTGATTCTGGACTGCATGATAGGCGACAACACGCTTTATATGTCGAGTGTAGGCGCGGAACTGACCTGGAAATTTGTGCAGCCCATCCTCGATTATTGGGAAAACGACCCCGATGCGCCGTTGTACGGTTATCCTTCGGGGTCCTGGGGGCCGGACAATGCCGATGATTTAATAGAAGGTGAAAATCAAACCTGGCGTTACCCGTGCAAGAACCTGGCGGATGACGGGGTGTATTGTGAATTGTGATGAAAGGGTGTCGGATGTCCGTTGTCGGATGTCGGATGATGAAATTTAAACGTCAAACCATAAACGTCAAACGTAAAACAATGCAAACAAAAATATTTAACACAAAAGAAGAGCTGAACCGTTCGTTTACGGAGTACCTGAAAGAGATTTTAAAAGCCCGCGAACGGGTTACGGTGGCTTTATCGGGTGGTTCAACGCCCAAATCGCTGTTCGATTACTGGGCGGATAACCACCGGAACGACATCGACTGGAACCGCATTTTTTTATTTTGGGGCGACGAACGTTGCGTGCCGCCTACCGATGAGCAGAGCAATTACAACATGACCAAAAATCATTTATTGGACTACGTGCCTATTCCCGAAAGAAATATTTTTCGCATCAAAGGCGAGAACGATCCCGCGGCGGAAGCCGAAAGGTATTCCACATTGCTGCAAATGGAAGTGGAGGTGGTGAATGGCGTTCCGTCTTTCGATTTGGTTATTCTTGGGCTTGGCGACGACGGGCACACCGCTTCCATTTTTCCGCAGGAAATGGAGTTGTGGAAAAGCACTCAATTGTGTGTCGTGGCTACGCATCCCGATAGCGGGCAAAAACGAGTGAGTTTGTCGGGGAAAGTAATCAATCGCGCGCAGCGCGTGGCATTTTTGGTTACCGGAGCGGCTAAGGCAGAGAAAGTGAAAGAAATTATTGAATCGAGAAAAGAGGTGAAAGATATTTATCCGGCGGCTAAGGTAAAACCCGTATCGGGAAATCTAATGTGGTTTTTGGATAAGGAAGCCGGGGAGTTGCTGGGAAATTAGTAAATTCGTATGCGTTGGTATGACGCACATCTTCGTGCTGAATCCGAAAAGATATGGAGCAATAACATATAGTAGAATATCTCAATAGATTTCTCCCTGCGGTTGAAATGACAGTTCAGTGAAAAAATCCGGCGAAAGAAAGAGGCTGTCTCAAAAGTTAATTCTAAAGAAGAGCAGCTTAGAAATTGAAAGTAATTTGTCCTAATTTTGTCCCGAATGGGACTGAATATGAATAACCCCGTACGCAGTGCGGGGCGAGACAATACCACGAAACCCGTCCCCGCAGGGGGCGAATTGAACCCCTATCGGGGCTCTG
>JAUNRY010000095.1 GCA_030539475.1 Bacteroidia bacterium
ATTGGTTCTGGAAGACCGTCTTGTGTATCTGTTTCGGTTTGCATTTCCACCGCTTGCTCAGCAGGTTTGAAAAATGTTTTCTCAATATTCAGATTTATCGCGGGCAGCTTTATTTTTACAGGGTTAAAAGGCATTAAAAGCGACAAGCCCAAAATACACAGAAGCATAAAGCGTTGTAGTCTGAAGTTTTTCGACGTCCTAAATATCAGCCAATAAGCCACATAAAGCAATGCTGTCATAGCTATAAAAATCAGCACGTAATATAGGATAAATGAGATATTCATTTTGATTTTTCTATTTTGCTTTCGATTAATTGTTTCAATTCATCGAGTTCGTTCAGACTGATTTTTTCATTTTTCAAAAAACAAGAAAAAAGCTGGGTCGTTGAGCCGTTGAACAGTCCGCGAAATGTTTCTTTCAGCACGTGCTGCGCGTAATCCGTTTTACTGATTTTGGGCGAATAAACGTGCGTTTTTCCAAAGGTAACGTGCTGCACGTAACCTTTTGCTTCCAACACTTTAATTACTGTTGCCACCGTGTTATAAGCCGGTTTTGGCTCGTCCAGCACGTTCAATACATCACTTACCGCACCTTGATTAACTTCCCATAAAGCGTGTAAAATTTCTTCTTGTGCTTTTGTAATTTCCTGCATATTTGGTTTTCTTATATATTAGGCTACAAATGTAATTCAATATTTTGAAATAAATACTACAAATGTAGTTTTTATTTGTGATTTAAATTAGTTTAACATTGAGTGTTGCCTAATTCTGTGTCGCTACTAAAAGTCTTGGTTCTTTGCTCTCTTGTCTTGCAGTCTAATCCACCCACATCAACTCACTCATAATCCCGTCGGAAATAAAGACGCCGCGAGTGGTGAGAATTAAGCAGTTGTCAATTATTATTAGGTTGCCGGTGATTACATGCTTTTTCGCGTTTTCGATACAATAATTGTGGTATTTCGCGCCGAAATTGGTTTTCAACTGTTGCAAATTTACTCCCCACATGGTTCGCAATCCGGTTAAAATAAATTCGTTGTATTTTTGGGCGGGTGTTAAATGTTCGGTTTCCTGCAACGGTTTTCCCGATTGAACCGATTGGATGTATTTATCGAGCGAAGCTATGTTCCACGATCGGTTTTCTCCGTCGTAAGAATGTGCCGATGGCCCTAATCCCAGGTATTTTTCGTTTTTCCAATACGATGTGTTGTGTTGAGAATACAGGCCGTTTCCGGCAAAATTAGAAATCTCGTAATGCTCAAAACCGTTTTCGGCAAGTGTATCGATAAGCGTGGAGAACATTTCGGTGCTCGTTTCATCGGTAACCGGTTGTACGCGGCCTTTTTGAAGAAGGGAATACAGCTTTGTCTTTGGTTCGTAGATGAGATGATACGCCGAAATATGCTGAATGTTCAGTTCACAGGCTTTTTGCAGGTTTTTTCTCCAGGTTTCGAGTGTTTGACGGGGCAGGCCGTACATGAGATCGATACTGATATTATCGAAACCCGCTTGTTGACAACGTTTAACGGCATCAATGGCTTGTTGTGAAGAATGTCGCCGGCTTAAAAACTTCAACTCATCGTTATCGAAACTCTGAATGCCGATACTGATTCGGTTAAAAGGCAACTCGCGAAGCAGTTGAATGTATTCTTCCGAAAGATCGTCAGGATTGGCTTCCAGTGTAATTTCTGCATTTTTTTCTATCGAAAACAGGGAGAAAAGCGCGTCGAAAATTTGTTCAAAATGCCGGTTGCTCAATCGCGAGGGCGTTCCGCCACCGAAATATATGGTTTTTACCGGCTCCGGTATTTCGTTTTTTCGAATATCGGCTTCCGCGCACAGCGCATCAACGAAATCGTTTATCTTGCTTTCGTCGGTTTCTTTGTAAAAATCACAATAAACACATCGTGTTTTGCAAAAGGGAATGTGGATGTAAATTCCGGCCATCGTATGGAGAGACACACGGCCGTGTGTCTTTACTGTGTCAGTTGTTTGTAAGCTTTTAAATACTTTCGGAGCCGGGAAACGGCGGAATCATCAAGTTCTTTGAGGCGGCGAATATCCATGTTGTCTGTTAAATCGTTTAGTTTCACGCGAAGAGCAATTGGATTTTTTGCCACGCGCTGCAGGTATTCATCGTAAGTTTCCGAATCATCGTAATGCGTCATCGCATCTACCGCGCTCAGAATTTCATCCGAAAAACCTTCTTGTTCCAAGTTTTCCAGCGTCCAGTCGGAGTCTTCAATAACATCGTGCAACGCGCCTGTTATTTTTTCCTGCAACGTGTGCCCGGCGCTCATTACCCGAAAAACGTGCCCGAGATAAGGCTGTCCGTTTTTATCGAAATGCCCTGTATGGGCTTCAGCGGCAATTTCGGCCGCCAGTATGAGTTGTTCCTGTAACGTCATTTTCTTTTGTCGATTAATTCTCGTGTAAGCAATGGCTCATCGGTGGTAATAAAATCGACATGTAAGTCGATCATTTTGTTGATATCATCGGCGGAGTTTACCGTCCATACATTGACTTTCAGTCCGAGGTTGTGTGATTCTTTTACCCAGTGCGGATTTTTTTTCAGCACGTTGTGGTGATAATCGATTCCGGAAGCGCCCATGGCTTTAATCACCCGGGGCGAAAGATCGCCGTTGAGGTAATATACCGGTGCATTCGGATCGATCTTTATAACCTGATTTACGAAGTTGACTCCAAAGGAAATGTATTCTACACGATTTTGCAATCCCCTGTCGTGAACCATCTTGATGACTTTCCGGGCCAATTCATCTTCTCTTTCCTTGGTTTTGTGGGTTTTAAACTCGATGATGAGCTTGGTGCCCCGGCACTTTTCAAAAGCATCCAGGTATTCTTCTACCGTAGGTAACGGTTCGCCGTTGGCGAGTTTCACTTGCCGGAGCGTGGCCGCAGGTGTTTCCTGAACAAGCAGTTTTTTGCCGTTGAGAGTAACATCGGCATCGTGATTCACTACCGGAACGCCGTCCGATGAGAGCCAGATATCCACTTCGGAACCGTAAGCCTCAATGGCATCGGCTTTCATTAAAGCGGCGATGGAGTTTTGTGCGCCGCCGTCTGTCTTCCAGTATCCGCGATGCGCGATTATTTCCTGCGCCGAAGCGTAAAAAATGAAATGTGAAAATAACAGGGTGAGGATTAAATTTTTTGGATTCATTGCCGTAGGATTTATTTTGTACGAGAATTAAAACAATGTTTCTTGCCAGTTGTTTAAAAAATTACATCGGTAAATGTTTCAACAACAACTCTTTGCTTTTCTTTACGTTTTCACGCCCGGCCGACTCGATACCGTACCAACCCCTAAAACCGGCATCATAAGCCATCTTTATCATTTTTTCGGTGAGCGCGTCGGACGGTTGGTTGCGAAACGACATGCCACCGGCGTAAGGAAGCGTTTTCTCCAGAAAAGCAACATTGTCGAATTGCGAGCCCGGTTCTCTCCAGTCGGGTAAAACACCAAGATATTTGCTGTTTACTTCTTTCATTAAAGATACAAGCCAGTCGGCATCGTTTGAAACGCCGCCGTGATTTTCTATCAGGATGCTGATACCGGCTGGAACAGCATGTTCGAGCATCATGTTGTATGAGTCGGCAGCCCATTTGAGCGCCTCGGTTTTGTCGATGTCTTTTGGCCCGATGCAGTTGGTGCGAATGGCATGGCAGCCCAGGTATTGAGCAATATCAATCCATTTGCGGTGATTGATTACCGTTTGTTTGCGCTCCTCTTTCGAGGGTGTGCAGGTTTCACCTTCGGCATCCACCATTATCAGAACCATTTTCACACCGTAATTGTCGGCGTTTCTTTTCAGTTGGTTCAGGTAGTTTGCAGTGGGAACCTCAAAAAGGGTATTTACAAATTCTATTCCGTTCAGGCCGAAATCTTCGCGCGCAATTCTGGGAAAATCCAGCGTTTTCCATTTGCCGCTTGTAACTTCACCCACCAAAGCCCATTGGGCAAGCGAAATATCGTTCTTGCTAATCCATGCCGATTTTTTGGCGGCTTGCGCACTTTGTGTTTTTAATAACGCTGGAGCGATAAAACTTCCGGCTCCGATAACGAGCGATTTCTCGATAAAACCGCGACGAGTTACTTTTTTCATTTATGTTGATTTTATAATTTGTACAACTGTGTCTGACTTTGTTGTTAATTTCTCGAAAGATAATAAATTTTATTCTTTGTCTGAGATATTTTGCGCAAAAACAACTTTTTTTTTAAAATTTCAACCTTATCGTGTATCTTTGTTGCATCTAATTTGAATTTTTAAAAAACAAAAACTCATGAAATACGTAGGCGCACACATCAGCGCGGCAGGCGGAGTTGAAAACGCACCCTTAAACGCTCACGCCATTGGAGCAAAAGCTTTCGCTTTTTTTACCAAAAATCAGAAACAATGGTTTGCATCGGCTTACACCGAAAAAAATATAGAACTCTTTAAATCGCGTTGCGCGGAGCTGGGCTATTCGCCCGATTATATACTTCCGCACGACAGTTACCTCATCAACCTGGGGCATCCCGAAGAAGAGGGTTTAAAGAAATCGCGCGCCGCTTTTTTCGATGAAATGCACCGGTGCGAGCAACTGGGATTGAATCGTTTCAACTTCCATCCGGGCAGCCATCTTAACAAAATATCCATAGACGATTGTCTCGACAGGATTGCCGAATCGGTAAATATGGCACTCGACAGGACAAACGGTGTTGCTGCCGTCATAGAAAACACCGCCGGGCAAGGAACCAATCTGGGGCATACGTTTGAGCAAATTGCCCACATCATAGATAAAGTGGAAGACAAAAGCAGGGTGGGCGTGTGCTTGGACACGGCACACACGTTGGCCGCCGGCTATGAAATAAGGACAAAAGAAAGTTTCGATGCCACTTTTACGTTATTCGAAAATGTTGTGGGTTTTAAATACCTGAAGGGAATGCACATCAACGATTCCAAAAAAGAACTGGCATCGCGCGTTGACCGCCACGATAGCATCGGGAAAGGGCTGATGAATATGGATTTGTTCGGTTACATTATGAACGACCCCCGTTTCGATAATATGCCGCTCATCCTCGAAACGCCCGACGATACGCTTTGGGCCGAAGAGATACAGTTGCTGTATTCACTCAAAAGTCAAAACTCATAACTCAAAACTATGTACTACCTCATGCCTGTTGTTTTTATTCTTGGGATAGTGGCCATTATACTCGAGGATAAAATAAAGGTAAACAAATCGGCAACGGCGGTTATGATGTGCATTGTCTTGTGGCTGATGCTTATGTTTAACGGACAAGACATTTTGGTGGAGCGGCAAAATGCCGGCTTTATGCAATATGCGGAACGTGCCGAAATTTCGGGTTTGCCGGATAAAGAAAAAATAACGGCTTATTTAACCGAAAGAGCATTTATCCCTCATTTAGGCGATGTGTCGCAAACATTGTTTTTCGTGATGTGCACCATGCTTATTGTGAGTACTGTGGATAAGCATGGCGGTTTTCTGGCGGTTGCTCGGTTTATCAGCACAAATAATAAACGCCTTTTACTGTGGTATTTGAGTATAGCATCGTTCTTTTTTTCGGCGTTGCTCGATAACCTTGCCGCAGCCATTGTGTTGATTGCCATTTTGCGAAAACTCGCTCCCCATGCTACCGACCGGATGAAATATGCCTGTATGATTGTTATTGCGGCCAACGCGGGTGGCTCGTGGTCGCCCGTTGGCGACGTTACCACGCTGTTGTTGTGGACAGGCGGAAATATTTCGGCGTGGCATCAAATTTCGCACCTTTTCTTACCCGCTTTGGTCAATTTGCTTTTGCCGCTCATTGTGGCACATTTCTGGCTTTTCAGGAAAAATGTAAAGTTGCGTGAGAATTCCGAGATAGTAAAAGAAGATGAATACGCCCAACATATACCTGTCCGTTCGCGCATCGTTATTTTTTTTATCGGGATTTTGTCGCTCGTGATGGTTCCTTTATTTCAAGCCGTTACCCATTTGCCTGCCTTTATGTGCGTGTTGATAGGAATGGTTTTCTTGTGGGTTTACACCGATATTATGTACGGAAAGCTTACCGAAATCCGCGATTCGCATAAACTTCGCATTTCTAAAATGCTTCATACCGTTGATCTGGCTACCATTTTCTTTTTCTTGGGTATATTAATGTCGGTGGCTGCGCTCAATACGGGGGGCCAACTCACACTCTTTGCCGATTTCTTAACCGGGCATTTTAAAGAACCTTATGCAATTAGTTTCATCATCGGGGCGGCTTCTTCGTTGGTGGATAACGTGGCGTTAGTGGCCGCTACTATGGGTATGTATCCGGTTGTGGAGGCTTCGGCAGGTGTAACCTCTTATTTGCAGTTTTTTGTTGCCGATGGCGGTTTTTGGACATTTCTCGCGTATTGTGCCGTAACGGGTGGCAGTTTTCTCATTATTGGTTCTGCAACGGGCGTAACCGTGATGGGGCTGGAAAAAGTGAGTTTCGGGTATTACTTGAAACGGTTCACGCCGTTGGCTTTGCTGGGGTATGTTGCGGGGGCGGCAGTGTTTTTGGCAATGGCATAATTGAACGTTAAATTCAAAAGCGATAATATGAGGATAAAAATTCTTTTAGCTCTTGCTTTCTCAATAAGCTTTATGGCTAAAGCACAAAATGTAGCACTTATAAAAGAACCGTTTGTTAGAAACGACACACTAATTTTGCTTCAGCTTTCTTATGGCGTTGGCAGCGAAGTTGAGATGCAAAAAGCGTACGTTGAACCCAATTGGGATTCGGAAATTGGTAAAAGATTGTTGAGTTTTTCATTTGCCGAACGAGACAGGGCGGAGTACGAAAAAGCAATCCGAAATCTTAAAAATCAATATCCCCGTGTTTTGGGAAAACATTTACTGGCTCAGTTTCCCACACATTGGCTGCCGCTTATCTCTTTTCGGGACAAATATTACGTTTATGATTGGGAAGCATATCCCCGTTGGTTTAACGATTCGGTTTATGTTAAATATTCTCAAGACGGAGCTGTTCCATACCTCATTAAAAGTTTTGAGAAAAAATCGAACACCCATTTTCAAACACGGGTAATTGATGCATTTAGTCCTTGTAGCGATAAAATACAAATTATTGATTTTTACCTCATTCATCCTGACAATGGCATTGCCGTGGTACGAACAACCTTTTGTTCCGACGAAGAAAAAACAGTTTCACACCAATTGATGGTCGCGCTTGAAAAAGCAACCAATTTTGATATTATAGTTTGGGAAACCCAACTGGATATGCCGGCTACTGAAGAGTTGATATTTGACCAAATTGATTTCGATAAACTAGTAAGAGACAGTAAAATGGAATAATTTCTGTGCCATCTTAAAAAAAATCACTTATAATTATCTTTGCACCGCTTTCTTATTATTTATAATCATATTTACGATTTTTGCTGTTTATTTGTTGTTGTTAACCAAAAAATTGACATATTTGCCTAATATTTTTCACAAATCGACTTATGATGAAAATCAAAATCCTTCTAATCCGCTTTGAAAACGAGCTGTCATTCAATCAAATTGAAGCCTTCCGACGTGCGATAATTCATGCATTGAAAACCAAAGACATCTTGTTCCATAATCATCAGTCTGACGATAATAGTTACCGGTATTCGTATCCGCTTATTCAATACAAACGTATTAACAAAAAAGCGGTCATTACCTGTTTTGAGGATGGCACAACTGCAATTGGAAAACTTTTTATAGATTCAGACCTTTCACTAAATCTCAACGGTAGAACTCATAAATTTGAAGTGGAAAGCATCAAGGCTTACAATCACTTAGTACAAGTGTGGAACTCGAGTTTCAATTATACCATAAGAAAATGGTTGGCACTTAATCAAGAGAATTACCGTCTATACGAAAAGCTGGAAAGCGTGGCTGAAAAGTCGCTTTTTCTTGAGAATATCCTTAA
>JAUNRY010000096.1 GCA_030539475.1 Bacteroidia bacterium
TGAGAAATCTTTCTCAAGCGCATGAGAAAAGTGTCTCACGCTTATGAGAATGTTATCTCACGCGTATGAAACTCTAGTCCCAACCGCATGAAACTGTAGTCCCACGCTTATGGGATTATAATTATTGCAACTTTTTCTTCCTCCAAATCTGCCACGAATTTACCAAATTCTGCCACAGCACATACAATCCGGGGCCAAGCGAAGCCAGCGGGTTAAGATAGGTTTGCGTGAGCCAAATGGCCAACACCGTGTTTTTTTGCCCGAGGCTTTGTCCACCGGCAACCGTGTTGTTGAATCGAGATCCGATTCTTCGTCCGAAAATGAATTGCATAAGGCATACCGCGAGGGTAATTGCGGCAATGGTTAGTTCCAGCGAATAATTTCCATCGTTATTTGCCAATACAAATTGCGTTACATTGCCAATAACAATGGTTAGCGCGGCTGCCCACAAATAAAACGAGATTATTTGCGCGTTACGCACTTTTCGGTGTGCTTTTGGCGATATTTTTGCGAGTAACAACGCCAACACGAAAGGAACAAGCAAAATGGGCATCACCTTTTGAAAAATGTACCAGAACGATGCGAAAAACGGTACGCTTTCGTTGGCGCTTCCGATAACGGACAAGAACAGCGGCGCCATAAACGCAACCAACAAGTTGCTTAAAATGGTGTAAGCGGCCGCGGTAGAAACATTTCCGTCTAAAATTCCGGTTACAACGGGCGCCGATGTTGCCGTGGCGGTAAGAATGCAAATCATTACGGCTTGCGCCAGAATTTCGTTGAACGGCTTTAACAGGATGTACACGGCAGCGCTTCCCACGTATTGAATGGCGAGTAAAATGTAATGGAATTTTGTCAGCCGCACTTCGTTCCACGTTACCCGGCAATAGGTTACGAAAAGCATCAGCGAAAGCAGGTAGGGAATAATAGGATTAAAAACGTACAACTGTTTGTGAAATGCTATTCCTATTATCATTGCGATAATGAGCAGGTATTTTTCTAAGAATTTATGCATACAAAGCGTTCAATGTTTGGAGTTTAAGGTTCAACGTTGGGCGGCACAAACGCTGAACCTTAAACGTTGAACGTTAAACCTTTTAGTCATAATAATTCCCCGGATTGGTAGATGTATCCGATTTTCGGAGTTTATCTTTCAGGTTGATATCCAGCATCCACTGTTTGCGGTTGAAAACAAAATCGCGGATAAAACGGTCAATTTCGGGCAGAAATTCTTTCATCGGATATTCGGATACGTCGTGGCCGATGTTTTCCATCGTGTAAAACGTGTATGGATATCCTTGTTGTTTGAATCGTTTTGCCAACGGTTTCGAACCGAAAACGCCTAAGTTGAAAAACCGCGTTTGGCCGTATGGCACTAACTTGTCGCTGCTTCCGTGAAAGAATAGAGTGGGAGCAGGACGTTGTGTGTAAGACGGAAGGCCTTCGGAGCTGAAAATGGAACCTGCAAAAGCAATTACGCCGGCGTACCGGAAATCATTTGGCAATGCTTTTGCCGATTCGCGGGCGTTTTGTTTTTCGTAATCGGCCTGTAAAACGGTCATTGCGCCTGCACTGGAGCCGCTTATAATTATTCGCGATGTGTCGATGTTCAGTTCATCGGCATTTTGCAGCAGAAAGCCGGTGGCTGAATACAAATCGGCAACGGCCATGGCAATGGCGTTTCTGAGTGGGCGGTTGTTGAAAAGGCCGGGAGCTTTTTCCCCTTTCATTCCCAACCGATAGTCAATGGAAACCACTTTAAATCCGTTGCCGGCAAAATAATTAAAGTAGTCTTCGTAGGGTTTTGCGTCGCGTGTTCCTTCTTTGAAACCTCCGCCGAAAACAAATACAATACACGGTTGACTGAATGCAAAAACCGAATCGGCCGAATAAATATCCATTTTCAGTTCCTGCTTGTCTTTTACGGCAAAAACACGGGTTTCTTTCTTTATTTCCGTTGAGAAAAGGAGAAACGGAATACAGAAGAATGACAGAAAGAGGAAGGTTGCGGGTGATTTTATCTTTTTCATTTTGTTGGTTTTTTACCGCGATTTGGAAATTGCAGCACCCGATGATGGGGTTGTGAACTCTTTTATTGCTCTGTAAACCTCTTCTTTCGCCCTGTCGAAATTATCGTTTTGAATTATCACATCGAATTTTGAAGCAAAACTCATTTCGTATTCTGCTTTTGCCAGGCGTTTTTCGATAACCTGAGGCGCGTCGGTTCCTCGTTTTTCCAGCCTTTCCCGAAGCGTTTGTACCGATGGCGGCATCACGAAAATACTCAATGCCCGGTCGCCATATTTGTGTTTCACGTTCAATCCTCCAATACAATCAATATCGAAAACTACGTTTTTGCCTTCGGCAAGAATGCGATCGACTTCGCTTTTCAGCGTCCCGTAGAATTTATCGGGATACACTTCCTCGTACTCCAGAAAATCGCCGTCGGCAATTTTGTCTTTAAATTCCTGCGGCGTGAGGAAAAAATACTCCACACCGTTTTTTTCTTCACCGCGCGGCAGCCGGCTGGTAGCCGAAATGGAGAATTGCAGGTTTAAATCGCGTTCCAGCATGTGCCGCACGATGGTGGATTTACCTGCGCCCGATGGCGCCGAAAAAATGATTAATTTTGACATAACGGTTAAATATGTGATTGCAGAGATGCACGGCCGTGCATCTCTGCTTGTTGTTTACAACACATTCAATATCTGTTCTTTAATTTGTTCCAGTTCATCTTTCATTTGCACCACGAGGCGTTGCATATCGCTGTGGTTTGATTTTGAGCCCAGCGTGTTGATTTCCCGGCCCATTTCCTGAGCTATGAACCCGAGTTTTTTACCTTGCGATTTTTGGTCGTTCAGCGTTTCGATGAAATAATCCAGATGATTTGTCAATCGCGTTTTTTCTTCGTTCACATCCAGTTTTTCGATGTAATAAATCATTTCTTGCTCAAAGCGGTTGGTGTCGTACTCCTTATTGTCGAGTGCGGCAAGGCCGTCGTAAATGCGCGATTTAATTTTTTCAAGGCGCTCATCTTCGTAAGGCTCAGTGTTTTGTAATAACTGACGTATGCCGGCAATCTTTTCTGCCAACAGTTTTTTGAGCATTTCTCCTTCCTGAATACGAAAATCGATAAGCTCATTCACGGCCTTTTCAACGGCTTTCTCAATGGCTGCCCATTCTTCATCATTCAGCTCTTCAGTGTTTTGTTTCATCACATCGGGCAACCGCAGCAGGGTGCTGAACCAATCTTGCGGGCCACTGATATTCAGCTCGCCGGCCAACGATAGTATTTCCTGATGATATTGCTTGAGAAGGGTGTGATCGATGGTGGCGGAAACATCTTTGGAAATGTATTCAACGGAAAGCGACAGGTCTATTTTTCCGCGTTCGAGTTTCTTAGACAGGTAGTTTCGCAACCCTATTTCCTTTTCCCTGTAAATCATGGGAATGCGGGCAAATAAATCGAACTGTTTGCTGTTTAGCGATTTAATCTCTATTGTTAGCTTTTTGTGCGGAAGTTCTACAACGGCTTTTCCGTAGCCGGTCATTGAGTGTATCATTTTCTCTGAGTTTTGTACAAAGGTAGGTAATTTTTATTTATTTTTTGTGCGATTTGTGAATAGCCGCACCCAATAAGAAAAGCCGCCCCTTGCGGACGGCTTTTTCTACAAATGAAGTTTTTTTCTGCTTAAGCGTTTTCCGTTTCTTCTTCGGTAGGTACAATTAGTTTGTAGCCTTTTCCGTGAATATTGATGATTTCAATGTTCGATTCGGGCTTCAGCAGTTTGCGCAATTTGGTGATGTACACGTCCATGCTTCGGGCGTTGAAGTAGGTGTCTTCTTCCCAAATTTGTTTCAGTGCGTGGTTGCGTTCCAGAATATCGTTTGCGTGTGAGCAGAGCAGCGAAAGCAATTCCGATTCTTTGGTGGTGAGCTTGGTTTGCTCGTCGCCTATGTGAAGAATCTGTTTTTGCGTATCGAAAGTCATGTTTCCGAATTTGTAAATTTGCTGTTCTTTCGATTTTTTGCCTTTCACGCGGCGGATAATGGCTTCGATGCGAAGTACCAGTTCTTCCATGCTGAATGGTTTGGTAATGTAGTCGTCGGCACCGGCTTTAAATCCTTCCAATACGTCGTCTTTCAAATTTTTGGCAGTCAAAAATATTACAGGAATCTCCGTGTTTATGGTCCTTATGTCCTTTACTAGTGTGATGCCGTCTTTTTTAGGCATCATCACGTCAACAATACATAAATCATACTTTGTTTTTACAAAACCCTTATATCCGGCTTCTCCATCCGGAAACAGATCGGTTTCAAATCCTTTTGCTTGCAGATATTCTCTGAGCAACATGCCAAGATTCTCGTCATCTTCGCATAAAAATAGTTTTAATTTTTCTTCCATATCATTTTTGTGTTATAACGGGTAAACTTATTATAAATTTTGTTCCTTTACCCAATTCGCTGTCTGCGCGAATGGTTCCTCCTAAATCTGTAACGATTTTTTTCACGTAAGCAAGTCCCAATCCGAATCCTTTCACGTCGTGAACGTTTCCGGTGGACACGCGATAAAACCGGTCGAATATCTTTTTCACATCTTCTTTCTTTATCCCAATTCCCTTGTCTTCTACCGAAATGATGATTTTGCCGCCTTCGTTGCGGGTGCGAATCATCAGAACGGGCGGTACGTTTTCTTTTTTGTACTTCAGCGCGTTGTCGAGCAGATTGAAAAGCACGTTGGTGAAGTGCATTTCGTCGATGTTTACCGTTGTTTTCTCTGCTTGCAGATCGATGTCGAGTTCGCCGCCAAATTTTTCTACTTTCAGAATGTGCGTGTTGGCAACGTTTACGATAATGTCGTTTAAATCTGCTTCTTTTATCTTCAACGTGGCTCTTTGTTTGTCGAAAAGAGACATCTGCAGCACTTTTTCTACCTGAAAGCTCAATCGTTTTGTTTCGTCGTTAATTACGCCTGCCACGTGTTTAAATACTTCGGGCGATTTTGTTATCGATTCGTCCTTGAGCATTTGCGAGGCCAGCGAAATGGTTGAAACGGGTGTTTTGAGCTCGTGAGTCATGTTGTTGATAAAATCGTTCTTCATTTCAGACAAACGCTTTTGCCTGAAAAGGCTGACTATGGTGAAAATGAACGTTACCAGCAGAATGAAGGTAAATATCAATGAGGGCACAAAGAATGAAAGTTCACTGTAAACAAAATCTGTTTTTGTTGGAAAATATACTTTCAACAAATTCAGCTTCGATGGCGGGTCTCTGGGAAACAAAATTTGAGAGTAAATTGAGTTTTCATCTTTCGACGAAAATCCGGGCGATGAATAAACAACTCTGTTGTTGAAGTCTACAACCTGAAAGCTGTAGGGCACGTTTAACGCGTTGTTTAACAGTTCCGAACGGATGAATTTGTCTAAATCGTAAAAATTTATCCGTTCTTCAATGGGATCGCCGCTGGCTCTGTACATGAGTTTTAGGATAACTTCATTGAGCAATTCCTGTTCGTGCAAATATCGTTGCTGAAAGGCTTGCTGCAGATCGTACGAAGTTTTTGAGATGGTGTTCACTCCGTGTCGGGGAGATATAAACACGCTTCCTTTCCCAATATCGTTTATAGAGCTTTGGTTTTGAATTGTTTGCTCAATTTTTGTTTCACTTCCATCGGGATGAGTAATGGTTGTCTGGGTTTGTTCCGTAACAATATTGGTGGAAGTCCTCGGCAGGGTGTATTGAGAATACCGGTTTTCAGACTCCAGCATATCTTCTTCCAGATAACGCTGGCTTTGTTCCAATTCCAGATCCCTCGATACATTGATGAGGCTTTGTTTCACCATTTCGTTGAATTGCTGTTCCCGCACAGACATGCTTGCTCTCATGTACCTTACTTGCAAAAACAGTAACGAGAAGAAAGCTACAAACATAACCAACGCAAGCAACCAGATAGTTGACTTTTTCATACTTTTGCTTTACCTATCTCCGTTTTAGTTGACAAATTAAAATATTAAAGACCGTTTTATAGTTATTAATTTAACAAATAAACGACTTTTTTGTTTAACATTTCTCCTTAAAATTATAAAAAATCGTAAAAACGTTCTGTTACAACATTATTTAAGAGGAATGTTAAAATGCCGGCGGGTTTTTTAGAAAAAATTCACGTTGGCAAATCTGTTTCAGGATGTTCCGTTTGCTGATCGGGAATAAAAAACCCGATAGGGAAGTATCGGGTTTAACTGTTACGCGCAAATTTTTCAGGCGTTTTCTCGTTGCCTATTTACAATTTCCCGTTCCTTTATTCTTTTTTCTTCCGTATCGCGTTGATCGGCAAGCGTCAATATTTTTTTCGCTTCTACCAGATTGGAATAAACTAAAAAAGCGGTGGCCAAGGTGGTGAGATAATAGATGGAGCCGGGGAAAAATACTTCTAAGGTGATGATGGCGCCAAGTATAATTCTAACTTCGGTTGGCCCGAAAATTCCCGAATCAATGGAATATTGTCCGCTGATTTTGTAACGCAACTGGGCAGTAATCATTTGCCAGCCGTATAAAACCACGAATAGAAATCCCAAGTATTTCCAGGCGCCTTGCGCGTATATCATGAAGGCGAGGCCTATTAAAATGGTTCCTACCCAATCTACGGTAACATCCAATGAAAAGCCGTACCACTTGCGGGGCCTGTTTCTGTAATAGGCAATTCTGCCGTCGAGCGAATCGCCAAACCAGTTTACCGCGAACCCGATGAGGGAAAGCAATAACCAGTATCGGTTTATGAATGCGCCCATCACAATGCTCGATGCCACTACCACGTTTCCGACGAATCCGATGGCGGTGAGTCCGTCTGAATTTATCCACATGGGTATTTTTTGAACCAAGTAGGCAATTAATTTCTGTTCGGAGCTTTTCAGTATATTGGTTCTTTTTCGGTCTTTAGCTATGATATTTAGCGTTTTAACCATTCTCTCTTTTGTTTCTTTTTTCATTTCCGTAATTTTTTGGGTTTGAAAATACCAAAATTTGCAATTCGGGTTCAATAGCAATCAATCTGCAAATTTAGCTTTAAAAATGATTGTTACGAATTTGTTACTGCAATTTAACGTTTAAAAAAGGTTAATTGTTTGTTCTTGAGCAAAAAAAAGTGCGCCGGACGGGCGCACTTTAGTAGAATGTATTGATTATCAATTATTCTGCTTTTGGTTCTTCGGCGGGAGTTTCCGTGGCCGGAGTTTCTTCTTTTGGTTCTTCTACCGGAGCTTCGGAAGTGGTTTCTGTAGTTTCTGCAACTTCCTCTTCCGCTGATTCTTCCGCTGGAGGATTGTTGGCAGCTTCTGTTTCGGCTTTTTTCTTTGCCAATGCTTCTGCTTTGGCCTTGTTTACTTCTTTTTCAGCATCAAGCCTTGCCTTTTCAGCCGCGCGTTGGGCTTCTTCGTCCTTATTTTTCAGCTTTAAATTAGCTTGCAGCTTGGTGTTTTTCCAAGCCTCGAATCTTTTTTCGGCTTCTGTTTCATCAAAAGCTCCTTTTGTTACACCTCCCAGGAGATGTTTTTTCATTAATACTCCTTCGTCCGATAAAATGTTGCGAACGGTGTCGGTGGGTTGAGCACCAACTTGCAGCCAATACAAAGCTCTGTCGAAATCTAAAGTGATAGTAGCAGGATTGGTGTTCGGGTTGTATGATCCGATCCTTTCAATGTACTTTCCATCACGTGGAGCTCTGCTATCTGCAACGATAATCTGGTAAAAGGCGTAGTTTTTACGGCCTCTTCTTTGTAAACGCAGTTTTGTTGCCATTTAGTAGTTTTTTAAAATTTGAGTTATGCAATTTTGTATTTGCGGGTGCAAAGGTAATAAAATATTTTGAAAATTACCTTCATTGAGATTGAAAATGTGATTTTTTGATAG
>JAUNRY010000097.1 GCA_030539475.1 Bacteroidia bacterium
TTAACAAAAACAACATTGAGGGCAAGTCGAGAAGCCGTGGCAATGGGCATCTCCGCCCGCCAAATCCGCTGCTTTATTACAATTTTCTTCCGTCCCCGACAGGGACAAACAACAATAGCCGCAGGTGCAACCTGTGGTTATTTGATTGCCGTTACACCCAACACCAACGGTGTTGAACGATATCGTAACTTGTCGCGTTTAGCGCCACTTCAAAAAGCGAATGCACACTAATTATCTCAACCCGTGTGCACTCTATCAATTAGAACCCAATTAAATCACTTACTCTCGTTTGTCGATTCTTCGTTCAGTTCTCGAATCGATTAACTCCTTGTATTTTTCCGCGCCGAGGATTTTTTCCAGTTCCGCGGCATGTTCTTTCGATGCTTTTTCCGCCTCCAAACGCCTTTCGTTTCGCGTCATGTTTTCGTTGGAACGCCTTTCGTTTCTTGCCTTTTTATTTTTTTCGAAGAAACCGATAAGCTCATTTTTCTGGTTTTCGCTTAAATTCAGCCTTTTCGTCAATCTATCCGCTTGTTGTTCTGCCGTTGCCGGTTGGCGGCCCGAAGCTGCCCTGGCGGATGAAATTCCGCTTCGGGTTCTTATCCCTCCGGTTGCTACAACCGATTGACGAGTGCCGGCTCTGGGAGTTTTTTGCCAGATTTCGTATTTCTCGTTGCCCAGAATGCTTTTCAGCTTTTCTTCGTTGGCTTTTTGCCTTTTATCGGCTTCGGCCCGGCGTTCAGCGCGCGATTCACGCGCGCTTTCAAGCATTTTAGCCCGTTCCGCATCCAAATCGTTGAAATATTGCGTCAAATCAGTTTTTTGCTTGTCGGTTAAATCGAGTGCCCGGTGCATGCTCGTTACCCGATCTTCCACGGTAACAACCCGGCTCGTTCTCCTTTGTTGCTCAATGCGCCTATCGCGGTTATCCGCCTGCGCATTCAGGCTGACGCCTAGTGTAATAAAGGCTGTTATCAATATAAGCGTTTTCATTTTCTTTTCGTTTTATAGTTGTAGTCGCGATTCCTTAAAATCGGATTTTTTATCTTTTTTGTTGAAAATTTCGTCTAATCTCCGATCGTTTTCGTCCATCTTTTCTTTTATCTCGCCTTGCCTGCTTTCCAGCACCCGGATTATTTTCCGTAGATTTCTTTCCTGGTCGTTCCAGTACTCCCTCAGTTTTTCTTTCTGGTTCGGGTCAAGCTCTGCGGTGTTTCCTATAAAATCGAAAAAGTTATCGAGTATTTTTTCTTTCCGTATATCGTCCACGCCTCCTTTTTCGATTCTTTTTCGTTTGTATTCTTCAAATTTTTCTTCGCCCAGAATATTTTCCAGCTCTTTGTTATGTTCATTCAGCTGCTTTTCTCTTTCTTTTTGCCTGTTTTCTGCTTCTTTCTGTGCAGCCGCTCTTTCTTTCCGGCGTTCAACCTCAATCTTCGAATAATACTCCAGAAGTTCTTTCTTTTCTTTTTCCGAAAGCTCAATTTCCTCGGCAATTTTTTCCACACGTTCGCCGGCAATCTCTTTTGCCCGGTCGGTTTTCTGCGCGTACGCGCCTAACGTTATTGTAGCAAATGCAACAAGGATAATAACCTGTTTACTCATTTCAAAATTTTTTCATTCGTTAATTGGTTCAAATGCTTTGACCTTTGTTCCGAAAAATAGTTTAATTTTGTTCTATAAATCCACACAAATGAAACCAACGGCATTAATAACGGGCGCATCCAGAGGAATTGGGGCGGAGTTGGCGAGAACGTTCGCCTCAAAAAATACCGGACTGATTTTGGTCGCGCGAAGCGAGCAGGAATTGAACGGCTTGAAACAGGAACTGGAACGTAAATTCGAAATTCCGATAAAAGTTATTGCCAAAGACCTTACGAAATCGGAGAATGTGCAGGCGGTTTACGACGAAATAAAAGCTGCCGGAATTCAGGTAGATTATTTGATTAACAACGCCGGATTCGGAGATTTTGCCTATTTTACCGATACCGCCTGGAGCAGGCACGAACAGATGATTGATTTAAATGTGAGCGCTTTATCGCATTTTTGTCATCTTTTCGTTCAGGATTGGGTGAAAAGAAAATCGGGTAAAATATTGAATGTGGCCTCTACCGCTGCTTTTCAGCCGGGGCCAAAAATGTCGGTTTATTTTGCATCCAAAGCCTATGTGGTGAGTTTCTCCCAGGCTCTGGAATTCGAACTCCGAAAATACGGCATCACCGTAACCACGTTTTGTCCGGGGCCTACCGAATCCAATTTCAGAGAAGCAGCCCGCATGGCGAGGCCGAACGGCCTTTTGAAAAACAAAAAGCCGGTAACCTCCAAAGAAGTTGCCGAAGCCGGATACAGGGCCATGATGAAAGGAAAATCGGTAGTTATTCACGGTGCATTGAACCGGTTTGTGGCGACTGCGGTGAGGTTCATGCCCCGAAAAATGCTTTTGAACCTGGCTGCCAGAGTGGTTTCGTGGTAATGGATGCTTACAGAATAAAAAAGTATGATTAGCGAAAAAGAAATATTTCAGCGGACGGAATTACTGATGGGCAGCGAATACCTGCAACTTGCCGCTCAACAGCGCGTAATTGTTTTCGGCGTTGGCGGGGTGGGGAGCTGGTGCGCCGAAATGATTGTGAGAAGCGGTATCGGGCACGTTACACTGGTGGATTCCGATAAAATAGCAGCCTCCAACATCAACCGTCAGCTGCCGGCCACTACGCAAACGGTGGGGAAAGTGAAAGTAGATGTGTTAAAAGAGCGTTTGTTGGAAATAAATCCCCACGCAGAAATTGTTGCGCTGGAAGCGGTTTACAGTCCCGAAACCGCCGATTCGTTCCGGCTGGAAACATTCGATTTCATCATCGATGCCATCGACAGCCTTTCCAATAAAGTCCACCTCATTTTGCACGCCGCGCAATTGCCCGGTACGTTGTTTTCATCGATGGGGGCGGCATTGAAAATTGATCCGTTACGCATTCGCGTAGATGAATTCTGGAAAGTGAAAGGTTGTCCGCTGGCTGCAGCGCTTCGGTCGAAAATTAAAAAGCGGGGCGGTATAGCGAAAAAATTCCTGTGTGTTTATAGCGACGAAGCGGGTGAAAACAAAGGAGAAGTGTCGCAACAAGACAACCCGAATGTGTCTGTTTCACAGTGGGATGCGAAGAAAGCGCGAATAAACGGCACCATGTCGTATTTGCCCGCTATGTTCGGTATGACGTTGGCGTCGTTGGTGGTGAAGGAGATTAGTGCCGGAAGTACAATGTCGGATGACAGAAGATAAAACCCCAAACGTCAAACATCAAACAGCTAAACATCAAACCCCAATGCACCCCATCGCACATATCCACACCGATTTCCCCACCAAATTCGGTATTCCCCGGCAAAGCGACATAGTGGAGTCGTTGAAAGGAACCATCGTTTTCGAACCCCCGTATAGAAATGGCGAAGCGTTGCGCGGAATGGAAGAATTTACACACATCTGGCTCATTTGGGAATTTTCGGAATCAAAACGCGACGGATGGTCGCCTACCGTGCGCCCGCCCCGCTTGGGAGGCAACACACGAATGGGAGTTTTCGCTACGCGATCGCCCTTTCGGCCGAATCCTGTGGGCTTGTCTGTTGTGAAACTGGACCGGGTGCAATTGCACACGGAGCAAGGGCCGGTGCTGCACGTTTCCGGCGTGGATATGATGGACGGAACGCCCATTTTCGATATAAAACCATACATTCCCTATACCGACTCCCATCCCGAGGCCACAGGCGGATTTACCGATACAATAAACAAGCAGCCGTTAAAAGTAATTTTTCCCAACCGGCTGCTCTCACGCATTCCTGCGGAAAAACGGCAAACGCTCACCGAAGTGCTGTCGCTCGACCCGCGGCCGTCGTATCAAAACGATCCCGAAAGAATCTACGGATTGTCGTTCGCCGGGTTCGATATCCGGTTTTCCGTGAACAAAGACACGCTCGTTGTTGGCGAAATAATTCCGCTCAACTATTCCGCGAAGTGAAAGTTGAAACTAACTGCTTAGATGTTGGCTGTTAGCTCTTAGCCGTTGGCTATTGGTATTGTCGGACAATAATAATTTTTAACAGATTGAAAGAAAAGATTTTGCCCATTTTTCTTTCAAAGAAAATGTTTTTTGTATCTTTCGCCTCAAGACAATCACAGATGAGAGGCGTAACATGTATAGCGTTGATTTTTCTATTTATCCCTGCCAATTTCGCGCAAACCCCGAAAATAAACAGGGACAGCATACCGCGTTATTTCGAGGAAGTAAAGCGGGCAACTGCCGAAAATGTTAGCATTTGGAACAAAGACTTGTACGGCCCTATTCTGCTGGTAGATCCCGATACACGTGTGGTGTATGCCAACGAACCCGATGAAAACAACGCTCTCACGCCCCGTAACGGATATTACACCGGAGTTCTGCCCCGTGAAATCAGTTTTCAGAATACTTCGCTCCAATGGAACGGAAAAACATGGGCCACGGTGGTGCTGCCGCTCTCGGCCAATAAACACGAGAGAGTAGATCTTATCACCCACGAACTGTTTCACAGCGCCCAGCCATCGCTGGGTTTCGATATCCGCGGAGCAGACAATTATCACCTCAACGAGAAAGACGGCCGCATCTATCTCCGCCTCGAAATTGAAGCCTTAAATGCCGCGCTGCGAGCCAAAAGACTGTCGCAAGCGGAAGAGCATTTGCGAAACGCGTTGATTTTCAGAAAATACCGGCACCTGGTTTACAGCGGTTCACAAGTATCGGAAAACAAACTGGAATTGCTTGAAGGGCTGGCCACTTACACGGGACAAATGATGAGCGGACGCGATAAATGGCAGTTGCGCGAACACCTGATACGCCGGCTGGAAGTTTTTAAAAACGTGCCCACTTTTGTCCGTTCTTTCGCTTACGAAACCGTGCCGGTTTACGGGTTTTTCCTTTACCGGAAAAACAACGACTGGAACAAAAACATCACGGGAGAAACCGACCTTAGCGAGTTTTTCGAGGAAGCTTTCGATTTTGATATGCGCATCATTTTACCTTCATACGTGAAACAAGTGGCAGAAGATTACCGCGGCCGCGAAATTCGCGACGAAGAAACCATTCGAAACGAAGAAAACACGTTGACCTTAGATGAACTTCGCGACAAATTCATGGAAAAACCGCGCCTTGAAATCAGGCTGGAAAACATGAACATGTCATTCAATCCCACCAACCTCATTCCCTTGGATGTGGATGAAGGAACGGTGTATCCTACCGCGCGCATCAGCGATAACTGGGGCATTTTAACGGTAGTGTCGGGCGGTGTCCTGCTATCGGCCGGACATCGGTGGGCTGTTGTTTCCGAGCCGGTAGAAATAAGTGAAGAGGAAATCATCGGCAACGGCTGGCGAATAGAACTGAACGAAAACTATTACCTCGAAAAAAACAATCAGGGAAATTATTTGATGACGAGGAAAAAGCCGGAGTGAGTGGGCGGTTGCGGACTTTGCGCTTAAGCCGTTACAACCCCGTGAATGTCATCAACAAACAGTCTTATCTTGGTTGCATTTTGTCCGTACACTTTCAGCCAGTTAAATTCGTTGAACGGTTCTTTGTTGGCAAGAATCTGGCCGCTAATGTCGCCATTTACGCTCACGTAATCGAGAATGGATTTCAGGTATTCCAATTGGGCGGTATTGAGTGTATTGGTGTCAATAAACTGCGAAAATTTCTGCAAAGCCGTTTCACGCTCAATGCCGACAAGCGAACGGATAAAGATGGCAACATTTCCGTAGATTTTATTGGCGGTGTATTTCTCGTAATCGTCCTTGCTTCCCAATTCCTGCCACAGTACTTTTTCCAATTGACGGATGTCGCTGTTGGTGAGTTGTTCCAAATTTTTGATTTTCTGAATGACAGGATTATCGCTGTTTTCGCTCAAATACTCCAACACTTTCTGTTTGTAGGAAACAATCAGTCTCGGTTTTCCGACTGCTTCGCCATCCGTCATTTCATCTTCAATGTCAATGATAAAAGTTTTCTTTTCTTTGCCGTCAATAAAAATCATCAGTTCCCGAAGTTCCCTGCGTACTCTTTCAAGCTCGGACACAGATACATCTTCCCAAAACTTTTCGGTCTGCACTTCTTTTATCACATCCAATTTGGCTTTCACCTGCGGAATACTCACTTTCTTTTGCAGAGCTTCGGCAATAGCTACCACCGTTTCAATATTCTTGTCGGCTTTCACTTCTTCATCCAACAGCGAAAGTTCAATCAACAGCATTATCAAATCAAATCGTTTCGGATTTTCATCTTCCAACGTGGCGGGCAGAAGTGGCGAAATGTGGTTTTTGATTTCCACGCCGTCCACAGCCGACACGTATTCCCACGATTTTTCAGCCGTGAATTTATCCACCATTTGCCAAGCGTTCCGAACATCCATGTGTTTTCGGTTCAAGTCCGCTACCTGTGTGCGTAATTCAAGTTTCAGTTTACTGCACAAATCGCTCAGATTTTCATCTTCCTGATATTTCAAATCCTGCAAAGCAATGGCAATATCCAATTTGAGGTTGAATAGCTTTTCGGTGAGCGACTGTTGCCGTGGCGAAACTTTTTCTTTGAAATTCACGCTGAAATACTCGAAATTCCCGCAATAATCAAATATCAGAAACTTATTTTTGTGTTCATCGGGCCCAAAAATATCTTCGGAAAGGCGTGTGCCACGACCAATCATTTGTTGAAATTTGATTTTGGATTTTACCCCTTTGAAAAACACCAAATTCAAAATGTCGGGAACGTCAATCCCTGTGTCCAACATATCTACCGAAACGGCAATCTGCGGTTCTTTGTCTCTTACTTCAAATCGGTTGATTAAGTCCTGACCGTATTTTACCGTATTATCAATCAGCACACAAAACTCTGAACCGTACTGCGGATAAAGCAAGTGAAAACGATTTACAATTTGTTGAGCATGTTGGTGATTGTAGGCAAAAATGATGGTTTTACCAATCATTTCACCACCGTGAATTTTCAGGCCGTTGTTCATCAAATCTTGAAGCACATTATCCACCGTGTCGTCATTGAAAAGGTAATTGTACATTTCACGTGGATTGAAATCTCTACGACCTAAAAGTAAAGACAGAGCATGCTCTGTCTCTACAAAATCGTCCGTTTCCATTTCGAACTCATAGATTTTTTCAAGCTGTTCTTTCTCCTCATCGGGAAGCTCGTCATACTTAATTCCTTCTCTTATAATTCTCGATTTCCGATTGATAACTTCATACGGATTTAAGAATTTATCCGCAACAGCTTCATCCAATTCGTAATCGAAATTGGGTTCACCCTGTTCCAAATTAAATGTCTGATAGGTGCTTTTGTCCACTTCGTTACGTGGCGTGGCGGTAAGACCAATCAGAAACGCATCAAAGTAGTTGAAAATAGACATATATTTCCCGAAAATACTTCGGTGAGCTTCGTCAATAATTATCAAATCGAACCGTCCGACCGAAAATTCTTTGGTATCGGCATCAATGAAATTTATCATTGTTTGATAGGTTGAGAAAAGTATCCGTGCGTTTTTATCAGGCTTTTTGGTGTTGTCCGAAAGGGCAGAAGTGGTTACGTGCGGAAGCAATTTGGTGAAATTTTTCATTGCCTGACTAACCAATGCCGTGCGGTCGGCAAGGAAAAGTACATTTTTTACCCAATCGTTTCTCATCAGCACATCCACCAACGAAATGGAAACACGTGTTTTTCCTGTTCCCGTAGCCATCACCAACAATCCCCGGCGGTGAAAATTGTTCAGGTGTTCGGCAATGGAAGTAATGGCACGTTTTTGATATTCCCTGTTGGTAATTTCATCGTTGATATTCAGGTCGGTAATCGGTTTGCGATTTTGACGTTG
>JAUNRY010000098.1 GCA_030539475.1 Bacteroidia bacterium
GGGATAACGCCGGACTTTATAGGTTGAGTTTTTTCGCCGTTTCTTTCGGCAAGGATTCTTTATTGAGCACTATACTCAGCGTTTTGTATCGCACAAACGCCTCCGATGCGTACCATACCCCCTCGTACGGGCCTGTCTTTCCCCACGAATTTTTCACCAGGTAGTATTTGTTTCCGTTTTGGTCGGTGGCAATGCCGTATATGTGCATGCCGTGGTCGTCGGTAGTTTGGTAGTTATCGTATCCCAGCTGGCGCATTTCCTGCGTGATGGTTTTTTCTTTCAACACCTCGTTGCCCACTCTGCTGCTGATGGCGCTTCGCCTTTCGCGTTCCGATAGGCCCAGCCAGCGTGCCTGGTCGGTTCCGGCATTTTCGGCCGCGCTCTCGTCGGGGATAATGGCGACGCCCTGACGCGAAAAGCCTCCTTCGCTCACGTCCGATGCCCACGCCACGGTGTAGCCGTTCATAATGGCATTGTCTATGGCCGACATCATTTCGTCCACCGGCAGGTTGTATGAGTTTGCCCAACGCCAGTTATCGGGCACCTCAACCGGGAATTGCGTGTAGAAAGGATGGTGTGTGAACGACGTTATCGATACGTAATCGCTCTGCTTCAGCCCCAGAAAGTCGCGAAACGATTGCGGCGTATAGGTTTTGCCGTTGTAGGTGAATGTTTCGGGTTTTTCGCCCAGATAAGCGTCCATAACTCCGTTGAAGCCTTTGTTCCAAACGGCGGAAATGTTGTTGCCGCCTATAATTCCTTTCATGTATCCGGCCAGCACTTTGTCCATTTCGCCGTGGTTGTGCCGATCGGCGCCTTCGAGCAACCCGGTGTAAGCCTCTTCGGGCACCACTCCGTAGGCATCGAGGGTTTCCACCACATCGGCAAACGAACCGCCGGGTGCGAAATTAAGGTGTCCGTGCAGGCGGGCGAACTTTTCGGCTTTGTCCTCGTAATTCCTCCGCACGATATACATTTCCGATAAATCTACGTCTCCCTTGCCTTTCCTCAACAACTCCGATTCCAGAAAACTCACTCCCGAAAAGCTCCAGCACGTGCTCGTGCTCGCCTGGTCTTTTATGGAAGTAACGGGATTTTCTTTCACTACGGTAAACGTGTAGGCTTGATTTTGTGAAAAAAGCGGCAGCGAAAGCAACAATGCGGCCACCATTAAAGTTAACTTGTTCATAATCTCTGTTTATTGGGTTATTTTATTTGATTCACAAAGTTAACCTAAAAACAGACACCTAACTTTATTTTAACGGCAATAATATAGCTAAAAAAGTAAAAAATGTTTCATGAGTGAGAATTATCACACAGAGAAGCACGCAGAGAAGCACAGAGGAAGAAATTATCTCCGTGTATCTTTGTGAAACCTCAGTGCCCCTCTGTGCAACAAAAATTGTAAAATATCTCTCCGTAACCAGAATATGATTTTAACGCAGATAAGTTCAACAGCCACTCATCGCACGAATAAATCGGATATGCCGATTTTAAATTCGTGTTCATCAGCGTAATTCGCAGCTAAAAGCAATCGCGTCAATTATTACACAGAGAAGCACAGAGATAAACACAGAGGGGGAATTTATCTCCGTGTATCTCTGTGAAACCTCAGTGTGTCTCTGTGCAACAAAAAATTTTTAACACGGCATATAACCCAGAAGAATCAAAAAAAGCGTATCTTTGGCAACAGAAATAAACATATTACATTACACAGAAAAATAAGGAGAACACCGCGACTTGTCCCGCAAAGGTGAATTTTTCATCCGTGCATCTCCGTGAAACCTCTGCGAACTCTGTAACATTTATACATCAAACAATATGAATGATCTGCAACCCAAAAAGAAAAAAAGCAAAAAATGGCTCGGATGGTTTATAGGAATCATCCTGATAGCGTTTGCCGTGTTTATGTACGTACGTTATTATTACGTTTTCGGCACCGGCGTAAAATCGGGAGAGTTGAATTACCTGGTGTATAAAGGTGTGGTTTTCAAGACTTATGAAGGAAAGCTGATTCAAACCGGATTTCGCGCCGATAAACCGGGAGGGCTGCAATCCAATCAGTTCGATTTTTCGGTAGAAGACAAGGAAATTGCCGAAAAGCTGATGATATCGAGCGGCAAGAACGTGCAACTGCATTACAAAGAATATTTCGCGCCCATACCCTGGCGCGGATACACGAAATTCATCGTAGACAGCATTGTAGCGATTGAAGAACCCCGCCCCGATATGCAAAACGACCTCACGCCTTATATCTTAGAAACGATGTAATGGCAAAAAAAAAGTTCTACGTGGTTTGGCAAGGCATCACGCCGGGGGTTTATTCGTCGTGGGACGAGTGCAAGGCGCAGGTATCGGGATTCGAAAATGCCCGCTACAAGTCTTTTGCCACGCTTGAAGAAGCCGAAAGCGCTTTCAACGACAATCCGTGGAAGCACATGGGAAAAACCGATAAGAAAACAATAAAAAGCACCCCCCGCAAAGGACAATTCCTTACCGAAAGCATCGCGGTGGACGCCGCCTGCAGCGGAAATCCGGGGTTGATGGAGTATCGCGGGGTTTTCACCGCCGACGGCGTGGAGATTTTTCACGTTGGCCCGTTGAAAGACGGCACCAATAATATCGGCGAGTTTTTGGCCATCGTGCACGCGCTGGCATTATTGAAACAGAAGAACAGTAAAATCCCCGTCTATTCCGACAGCGTGAACGCCATGAAATGGGTATCGAGAAAGAAGTGCAATACCAAATTGGTAGAAACCGCAGCAAACCGGCCTGTCTTCGAGCTTATTTCCCGGGCAGAGAAATGGCTGCAGGAAAACCCTTACGAGAACCCGATAATTAAATGGGAAACGGATAATTGGGGGGAAATTCCGGCGGATTTCGGGAGGAAATAAAACGCGGGAGACGATGGCTTTGCCTTCGTCTTATTTTTTTCTCAATGCGATTTAGAAATCGCATCACCCCGTCGCCTACATCGCCAAGTCTTCTTCTACCTCTTCCGGATCAAACGGTTTGGGTGGTTGCAGCGTGGGAAAAATACGGTGAATATTCTGCGCGATTTTTTCGGCAAACTCCTCCAGCTCCATGTTCACAGCCTGAGCAGCCTGAGCGTACACATCACGGATGTCCATCACATCTTCATCGGTTTCGCAGAAAAGGTTTTCGATGGGAATAAGCTCCATGGATTCCACGTTAATGTCGTCGCCCACGGAAAAGTAGAAACCGTTGCGAATCAGCCGTTTTGTCAACTCGGGTTTTCCGCGGTATCCGTGCAAAATCCACGGCTGGGTGGGATTGGTTTCTTCGTGAACGCGCAGCAATTCTTCCCAGGCTTTCACGCAATGGATAATAAGCGGTTTTTTTAGTTTTTCGGACAGAACAATGTGCTCTTTAAACACGGGAATCTGAACATCGTACGCCGGGCCTTTCAGCTTGTCCAACCCGGTTTCGCCAATGGCAACAATGCGCGGATCTCCCACTATTTCTTTCAGGTAAATCAGTTGATTCTCGCTGTCTTCGGAATACCAGGGATGGATTCCGCAGGAAAAAGCGTGGCGGTCGTTGGTTTCTTTGGCTACTTCAAACTCAAGGGGATACACATCGAGAATACACGAATGATAGGGGTCATCGGTATCCTCTAAAAGAATCTGGTGGGTGTGGACGTCGTATAGTTCCATATAAATTATTTACTCCGCTTTCGGTTTTTCCTGCCGCTTATTGGTTTTGGGTTCCGGCACCGGGTCGTATCCCGATCCGCCCCACGGATGGCAGCTTAAAATGCGTTTGGCGGCCAAGTACGTTCCCCTTGCGGGGCCGTGTTTTTTGAGCGCGTCTATGGCGTATCGCGAACAGGTGGGCGTGTAACGGCAACTGGGCGGCAAGAGCGGAGAAATAGCAAATCGATACAAATAAACGGGCGCAAGAAGCAGTTGCGTGAACACATTTCTCAAAAACTTCAGCATTTTCACTTTTTCACTCTTCTATTTTGTTCGATATTTCCCTCAAAGCTTTACACACGCCTTTTTCCACCACATCATACCCCGACAGTTCGTCTTTCAGGTATATGAACGCTATATCCAACCGGCTATTTTTCTCAAACAGGTTTTTGTTGAGCCTGTATGCTTCTCTTGCCAACCGTTTCATGCGGTTTCGGTCTGTTGCCTTTTTCAGTTTCTTTTTGGGGATGCTTACCAGAATGGAAACAGACGAGGGAGTGCACGGTTCATATTCGTAAAAAACAATCCTGAACGGATATGCGACAAAGGACCGCCCGTGAGCAAAAAGATTCTCTATCCTTTTTTTACCGGTTACGCGTTCTTCTTTTTTGAAAGTAAAACGTTGTCCTTCAACCATAGATAACAGCATTTCCTCCGAAAGCAATTATTTGATGCAAAGATAATTGTTTTTGCAATTGATTGTATTGCTTGCGGGATAAAAAAATTAGAAATTAGATGTTAGACCGACGCGTTGACAGGTATCGGACTGTCTGATGCCTGTATTCTGATGCCTGCTTATGTGTGCTCAGGAATGTTTTTTGTGATTTTCTTTCAGAAAAGCCTCAAGCGCCATAGTCATCGATGGATATTCGGGGGTGGGCGCCTCGCAATCGAGCCTCAACTCTTCGTCTTCGATGAGTTTCGCGGTGGCGCGGCCGAAACATCCTATGGCCATGTCGCCTTGCTCGAAATTGGGGAAGTTTTTCTTTAACGATTGTACTCCCATCGGGCTGAAGAAAATTATCATGTCGGTATCCAGCGTTTCACCTTGCGAGTAATCGTTGCTAACCGTTCGATACATCACACTGGTGGTGTATTTCAGTTTCTTGGAGTTTAAATAGCTATGCACCTCATCGCCGTGTTCTTCGGGTACGGGATAGAGCAAATTCTCTTTCGAGTGCTTGGCAAAGGCGGCGTTGAGCCCTTCGATTTTTCCGGTTTGGCTGAAAAATATTTTCCTTTTTCTGTAAACAATGTACTTTTGCAGGTAAAGCGCTACCGTTTCGGAAATACAGAAATATTTCATGGATTCCGGCATGGTGATTTTCTGTTCCTCGCAAAGCGAGAAGAAGTTATCGACGGAAGTACGCGAAGTCATTACAATACCGGTAAAATCGAGTATGTTTATACGTTGCTGGCGAAATTCTTTAAGGGATACTCTTTCAACTTTAATAAAAGGCCTGAACTCGAACTCGACATGAAACTTTTCCCCCAGTTCGAAATAGGGAGATTTTCCGCTGGCGGGCTGAGGTTGGGAAATAAGAATTTTTTTTACTTTGCGTATAGCCATAACGTGTTAATTACCTGCAATGTTTACTAAATAAACTACCCCTTTATAAATCAGAAAAAAGGGCACTATTTCAATGGCGCAAAGGTACAACAAATAATTAAGCAAGCCCACTTTGTTTCTTGCAAAAATATTTAACAGATTCCAGAAAACCACCAGCGTTATGATAAAAAAGATTATAATAAGTAAAAAAAGAGCCGCCCGTGTATATTCAGGTACAAACACAAAGAACATGGCGGGAATAAAAATGAGTAGTCCGGCCAACTCTACCACCCTGAAATATTTATCGGTCCATTCGTTTATTCCCCATTCCGTAAAAATATAATCAATCAGCCGATACACCATGTACTTGACAACTATAAAAAGCAACATACCGAGAAAGATTGCCAGAAACACAAAAACCGCTTTTTCCATTGGCAAACCGGAAATGTCTCTGTTTAGGGAGAGTACGAAAACAACGATAGCGGCAATTAAAACGGTTTGAAAAACCAAAAAAACTTCGCTCCAGGCACCCGATGTGGTAATTTCCTCTTTAAAGATTGAACGGCTTCTTGTGCCGCCCGAAAAGATATTCTTGAAATTAGCCACCAGCGTGGGGCCTTCGCGATTGAACCAAAAGGCAAGAATAACAAAACAGAGCGCGAAGAACAGGAAGAAAACACTTTGAATGGTTTGTGAAAAAGGCATCAGCGTTCCGGAAAAACCCGGCATCATCTGTTCGGCGGAAGACACAACGGCAACGGTGTCAACATCGAAGAAAAGGCGCGTGCTATCGGTAGGGACGTGCTCAAACGATGAAAATCCAACCCCGATAGAGTCGGATTGTTGCGCTACCACTTCCTTTTTTAAATATAAAGAAACCGAATCTATGGATATTTGAGGGATTGTATCGAACACGAAAACACTAAATTTGCGGCAAATTTACAATTCTTTTTTCTCATATTTGCCAAAAGAGGGTTCCCATGTCTCAAAATTTTGCAGGCATTCTATAATTTCGTCCGGCGTATCCACTACACGCCACAAATTCCGGTAACCGGCGTGGAGGAATTTCTCGTCCATCATTTTTTCAAACATCGTTAGCAAAGGATTGTAGAACCCGTTGATATTAAGAATTATTATCGGTTTTTTATACAACCCCAATTGTTTCCAGGTAAGAATTTCCGCCAGTTCTTCCAGCGTTCCCAGGCCGCCCGGCAGGGCAATTGCCGCATCGGAAAGTTCGGCCATTTTTGCTTTGCGGTGGTGCATGGTTTCGGTTACAAGCAGCTCGTTCAGCCCGGAGTGGCACCAGCCGGAATCAATCATAAACCGGGGAATAATTCCCTTTACTGTGCCGCCGCATTGCAGCAAACTGTTGTTGAGAGCGCCCATCAGGCCTTGTTTTCCGGCGCCGTTTATACAGGCTATGCCGTTTTGAGCGAGAAGCTGCCCCAACCGTTCCGCCGCCTCGAAATAGATTGTATCGATTTGTGAGCTGGAGGCGCAGTAAACTACCACGCTGATTGCTGATGGACTTTTTTTGTTTTGCATTGAATGGAGATTATTACCTGCGGTTGTAAACAAAATTCAATCCGATGTATTCGTTGAATTTATGGTCAGAACTAATCAAAGGCATTTTTTCTGTAATGGCTTGCGCGATAATAAAATGATCGATTTGGTCGTTGTGGTTAGAAGCAGTTTTTAAACGAGAATATGTGAAGATGTGTTCAGGTTTGGTGTGGATGATTTCAATTTGCAGTAGTTTTTCAATAGTGTATACCATATCTTCTGCACTTTTGAATTTGGTTTTTATCTTGTTGTTTTTATATAAATAAACCATTTCCATTATACACAACGAACTTGTGTACAACAAATTGCTATAATCAAACAAAACATTGCACACATCTTTACTCAGATTATCCGTATCGCCTAAAGCAAAAAAGATAAGAATATTCGTATCCAGTAAATACCTCATTTCAATACAGCCCGCATATCTAAAATTTTCCCTGTGCCAATAAGCTTTTGAAACTCAAACCACCTTGGATGTACTTTCTTTGTTTCAGGCTTTTTTATTGCTTCAGGTTTTTCGGATAAACAAGCTGATGTATTCTTTTTGTTTGTTTTTTCCATTTTATGTTTAATGTTTGTCGCAAAGATACTAATTTTCTGGGATGATCATCCGCAAAACATCCTAAAAGAAACAAATCAATTCTACGAGTCTTGTAGAAGATGCCAGTGTTTTGGAGACTTCTCCCTACGGTCGAAGTGATGAGCCTTCTTTTGCCGGTATCTTTTTCAATGAACGGTCATTTCGACCGCAGGGAGAAATCTATACCGCAGGTGCAACCTGCGGTAACAGAGACGGACAGGAAAACAACGCCGCAGGCGTTGAACAATACCCGTTCGACACCCTTCGGGGTCGCGGGCGATGTTGCACC
>JAUNRY010000099.1 GCA_030539475.1 Bacteroidia bacterium
CGTAAATTATTTCACTTTATCGCCATCGTAACCCCATTTCAGGTAAACGCTTCCCCAGGAGAAACCCGCGCCGAAAGCGGTTAGGATAATATTGTCGCCTTTGCGGAGCTTGTTTTCCCACTCCCACAGGCAAAGCGGAATGGTTCCGGCGCTGGTGTTGCCGTATCGTTCAATGTTTATCATCACTTTTTCGCGGGCAACTCCGGCACGTGCCACGGCGGCGTCTATGATGCGTATGTTGGCCTGATGCGGCACAAACCAATCGATATCTTCGTGCGTCAGGTTATTGCGCTCCATAATATCGAGCGAAACCTGCGCCATGTTGGAAACGGCGTATTTAAAAACCACTTTGCCTTCCTGATAAACCGTGTGCTCTTTGTTTTCCACCGTTTCGCTTGTGGCCGGATACTTGCTTCCGCCGGCTTTCATTTGCAGGGGAGCGTAACCTACTCCGTCGGAGTGAAGGATGGCATCGATAATGCCCACGTTTTCTTCCGTGGGTTCAATCATGACGGCGCCTGCAGCATCGCCAAAAAGCGGGCAGGTGGCTCGATCGGTATAATTGGTAACGCCCGACATTTTATCGCCGGCAATGAGAACAATTTTTTTGTATTTTCCGGTTTTGATGAATCCGTTGCAAACTTCCAGTCCGTAAACAAATCCCGAACAAGCCACTTCCATATCGAAGCAGAAAGCGTTTTTTATTCCGCAATTTTCCGCCACAATGGAGGCGGTTGATGGGAAAAGATGGTCGGGAGTGGTGGTGGCGAAAATCACGCCATCCACTTCCTGGGGACGGGTGTTGGTTTTTTTGAGCAGTTCTTTTACCGCTTGTGTGCCTAAAACCGATACTCCCTGGCCTTCGCCTTTGAGTATTCTTCGTTCTTTTATTCCCACGCGGGTCATGATCCACTCGTCGGAAGTATCAACCAATTTCGAGAGTTCATCGTTGGTAAGGATGTAATCGGGAACGCTTGCTGTGATTCCGGTAATTACGGCATTTAAATTTTTCATTAACCTGTTTTTTAAATTGTAAAAAAACCCCGAAAAACAAGTTTATTTCAGGGTTTAATTTATTGTCAATGAATGAGTTTTAAACCGCAACTTCTTTTTCAATTGCGAGTTTTCCTCTGTAATGACCGCATTCGCCGCAAACGGTGTGATAAATATGCCATGCTCCGCAATTGGGGCAAATGGCCATAGTTGGCATTTTGGCATGGTCGTGCGATCTTCTTTTTCCTTGTCTTGCAGACGACTGTCTTCGTTTTGGATGTGCCATTTTTATATTTATTTTTTATGGTTTATATTAATTTTCATCAAAGCTCAATCCTTTCAGGTTTTCCCATCTCGGATCAATATTTTCCGTTACGTCCTCTTCTTCGGTGAAATCCGCGTCATCGTCGGAAGCATCGTTGCTGTCGTCATCGTCTTTGCTTACAGCCCTATGCTTACGAAGTTTAGTGGACATGGTTTTGTTGCACTTTCCCGGTTCATGAACGTGCTTTATAGGAATATTCAGCACAACAAATTCGTACAGAAACCAGGCGATGTTTATTTCGCCCTCGTCTTCGGGAATGATGATTACCTCATCACTTTCTTCCGAATATTCCTTTCCCAGCTTGACAATGAGGCGGTTTTGCGAATCAATTTCCTGTTCCAGATCATCCAGACAACGGTTGCAAGGTACTTGCACCGTTCCTTTCAAATCGAAATTAAACTCGTAGGTGGACGATGTTTTTTTGATGTCCAATATCACTTTGACATTGCCTTTTTTAACCTCGTCACCGTCAATTGCCTCAAAGTATTTTCTATCTAACTCATACTCATAAGTATGCTTTCCTTGCGATAGATTTTTCAGGGGAATATTATATAAGCTGAATTTTGCCACTTTTTTACCTAAAAATAAAGCGGTGCAAAGATAGTGATTTTTTCTTCACACCGCTCCTTTTTTGCATTATTTATTTTTTGCCGTGCGTTCGACACGCATTTCACGGCTCAAAGTCAGTATGGTGTATCCGGAAATATGCATCCAACCCGTCAGACCGGCATCCGGCCGGACGGCGAGGTTGCTATTTATATTTCGCCGCCGTATTTAGCACAATCTCCTGCATTTTATCGAAATCCTGTTCAAGGCATTGCAAGAACTTAAACTGTGCTTTGGAGCGCACCAGGTTGTGGTTTCCGTAGGCAATTTTGTAATACGTGTCGCCTTCGATATAATCGGTCAGGAAGCGCACGGTTTGCATATACGTCAGCAACTTGGCGCCGAAGGCGAGGTTTTGTATCTCCGTATCGGTGAGGAACGATGCGGCATTTTCCAGATAACCTTTGGTGTAGCCTTCGAAAATGCCTAAGTCGAGTGCAACGTTGTAGAGATCTTTATCGTCTTCCGCTCCTTTGTTGGCGCCGGTGCGGATGAAATCGCCGAAATCAGACAGCACGTAGCCCGGCATAACCGTATCTAAGTCCACCACACACAATACTTGGTCGTTGTTGTCGAAAAGCACGTTGTTCACTTTCGTATCGCAATGGTTGGTTCGCTTTGGCAATTTTCCCTCCCGATGCATTTGTTCCGCCTTGCACATTTCATCGGCACGCGCTTCCAGTTCGTTCACCAAATCCTGCACTTCGGCCAACCGTCCGACTTTGTTTGCGCCAACGGCTTCTCTGAAAGTTTCCAAACGCGCCTCGATGTTGTGAAAATTGGGAATGGTTTCGAACAACGGCCCGCCGGGTAAATCGGCCAGCATTTTCTGAAATTCGCCGAAGGCGAGGCCTGCTCTGTAAGCCAGTTCAGGATTTATTTCGTCATAACTTTTACTGTCTTTTATGAAATCCATCATTCGCCAGTAATTACCGTTTTCGTCCCGATAATACAATTTCCCATCGGGTGTAGGAATGAGCGTCAGCACTCTGCGGTTGATGTCTTCAACTCCGGCATCCATCAATTTCTGACGAATGTGCATGGTTACGCGCAAAATATTATGCTGAAGTTCGGGAACATTTTTGAAAATGGAATGATTGATGCGTTGAAGCACATATTCTTTTTCTCCGGCAATAACCTTGAACGAGTCGTTGATGTGTCCTTTGCCCAGCGGTTTCACATCTATTTCTTCTTCCCTGCCGATAAACTGGGCTACAATTTCTTTTAATTTATTTGTTTCTTGCATAAGATAATTATGAGTTTTGAGTTATGAGTTATAAGTTTAATGTACCAATACAATTGGCATTATTGGCATATTAGCCTCATTAGCAAATCATTTCATTCCAACTCCAACAGTCCGAAAAATTGCGGAACGTGAAAATCGGGTTTGGGCAAATCGATGGGACTCCAGCTGATGAAATGCGTTTCGGGCGTCTTATCGCCGCATTTGTAGAAATTGGCGCGGATTTTTTGTCCCGAAAGGGATTCATTTTCGGAAAATCCCATGGCTTGCTTGGGAATGGCAAGAAACATTGTCCAGTCGCGCACCTGTTTATCGTTTTCATACCGATGCCTGATGGTGGAAAAACGAGTGATGGATGCCATGTGTTCGACAAGTTTCTCAGCTATTTCGCGGGTTTCGTGCTTGGCGGCGAGGAGTGAGCCCAAAATATTGCACTCGAAATTTCGGTACACAGTATCGCCATCGCGCTGCATAAAAAACTCCACGCAACTGTCTTCCCAAACCGAACCGAAGTCTTCGGTATTCGCTGCTCGTATCTGTTCGCCTGTTACTTCGTAATGGAGGTGAATTTTTTCTCCGTCGTGTGCAACACGAACCGTTACCGGAAGCAATTTAGGAAACTTTTCTTTCCAGTTTACCTGGTCTATTTTAGCTTCTGCACCGGCTTCGCGCAGCAGGTTGATACAATCGAACATGGTTTCGCATTGCGAAATGTGTTGGTTGGGTACGGTGAGGGTTTTCATTTGAAATTTAATATAATTAATTTGCTTTTTGTAAAATTCCGTGTTTTTCAGAAATAATAGTTCCATCACTTCTAAAAGTAATAGAATAACCATCAAAGATAATATAAACCTTTTGATTTTTCCCTGATATTGAGTTTTTCTGCGTACTGAAATCGCTGTCGTAATCAAAAATTAATGGGAATTTATTGTCATTTATAATCAAAAATCGATTGGTGTTATCTACCCAAGGATCTTTAGGCTTTGAAACATTCGAAAAGCACGAATAATTAATTCTATATATATTTTTATCAAATGTACTCAAAGAAAAAAATAATCCAAATTCAGAAAAATCAATATTTTTTATTTCTTCAGAGATTTTGAGTTCCACACTATCTGGAAGAATAAAAAAAATTGAATCTGTTTCTTTTGCATCAATTGAAATAAATACAAAAGAAAACAAACAGAATAAAATGAGTCGATTTCTCATAACTTATAAAATTACGCGTAGAGCGCTTCAAACCGCTATGCACTTGCATTGGCAACATCACTCGCTAATTCCGACGACGGATAATTAAATATGGAAACATTGTAGGCTCCAAGCAACTCTGCAAAAGTTCGTTTGCTAAATCCTGTCAATTCAGCAGCTTGCCCTAACGACAATTTGCCCTGCTCATATAACTTAGAAGCAAGGGCCATTGCCAGTTCACGGCTGTTCAAATTCACACTTTCGGGTATATTGAGAGTTAATGTTTTCATTCTAACTACTTATTTTTTTCAAAAGTACCGTTTTTCGGCGAATTTAACAAAAATGGCGGAGACTTTTTCACTGAAGAATTTTCTCCATATCTTCCAACGTAAGTTGTGGGCGAATGAGTGCATCGGAAAGAGCGGATTTGTATTGCTGCAAGCGGCGAATTTTTTCTTCCACCGTATCTTGCGCGATAAACCGGTACAGCGTAACCTTTCGTTCCTGCCCAATACGGTGCGCCCGGCTCACAGCCTGCATTTCGGCAGCGGGATTCCACCACGGGTCGAGTATAAAAACGTAATCGGCTGCGGTGAGATTAAGCCCCGTTCCACCGGCTTTGAGCGAAATAAAAAACGCGCGTACATCGGCATCGGAATTAAATTTTGAGATTTCGGCCTCGCGTTTTGTGGTTTGTCCCGTTAGCCATGCATATTGCCACCGCCGTTCATCGAAATAATCGGCAAAAAGCTGCAAATGTTTCACAAACGAGGAGAAAACAAGCACTTTGTGTCCCTCCTGAAAAAGTGTGTCCATGGCTTCAATAACCTGCCCGAATTTACCCGATTGCCCCGCAAAACTGTCATCCACCAGCGCCGGATGATTGGCTATTTGCCGCAAGCGCATCAAACTCGCGAGTGCCGAAAAGCCAATTTTCCGGTTTTCTTCCGAAAATTGTTCCATGATGGCGTTTCGGATTTTGTTTTTCTCATCGTTGTAACGCGCAGCTTGCTCTTCGGACATCTCGCAATAACGAATCTCTTCGGTTAGCGGAGGCAACTCGGGAGCAACTTGTTCTTTGGTACGCCGCAGGATGAATGGCGAAATAATTTTCAGAATCGATTGGGCGTTTTCTTCATTCTCGGCAAAATCCAACTCACGAAAACGTTCCTGAAATTCGTTCATTTTCCCCAAAATACCCGGATTTAGAAAATCCATTTGCGCCCAAAGATCAACGATTGAATTTTCTACCGGTGTGCCTGTAAGCGTGAGCTTATGACGTGCCTGAAGCTGCTTCACACAGAAAAAAGTTTGTGATTGCGGATTTTTGATATGCTGGCTCTCGTCCAATATCACGTAATGAAAATGGGAGTGTTGCAGGAAATCGATGTCTTGCCGCACCGTTCCGTAGGTGGTTAGAATAAGTTGAAAATGGTTCGATTTCTGCAAAAAATCATGGCCTCGAAGCCGGTTTGTGCCCGTATGTGTGTAAACGGAAAGTTGTGGGGCAAACTTTTGAATTTCGCTTAACCAATTATGAACAAGGGAAGTAGGCATCACAATAAGCGACGGAGGAACATCATTGTTTATGGTGTGGCCAGCCGCAACAGGCTCATCGAAAAGCGAGAGTTGAACGGGGACCTTGTTTGTTGCCGGTTTTTCACTTCCGGCGTAACTATACAGAAGCGCGGCAATGGTTTGCAGCGTTTTGCCCAATCCCATGTCGTCGGCCAGGCATCCGCCGAAACGGTTTTGCCGCAAGTGCGTCAACCACCTGAGTCCATACAACTGATACGGCCGCAGCGTAGCATTTAATCCGCCAGGAGCTTCTGTCGTAAGCGCAAACGACTCGGGATTTTCATCGGAAAGCGTACCATTTTCGGCCAATTCTTTCACCCGAAAATGGTGACCGGCAAGTCGAATATCGTCTCCCTCACTTTTTCCGAATCTAAACATGTCGCCGAATCGCGTGAACCATTTTGAGGGAAGCACGGCCACACGCCCATCGGGCAGCACATATTCCGCAATATTGTTGAGAATATGGTTGCGGAAGCGGATAAACGGGATTTCCAGATCGCCGAAACGAACCACACATTGTATATCGAACCAATCTTTTTTCCCGTTTATGGCAAGTTCCAGGCCAATTTCGCCCGTGTAGTAAACATGTTTTCCGAGCGATTGTGTCAATTCGAAATGACGCAGTACCGATTCGTTTCGGTTAATCCACTCAATAACGCCGGTTTTACTCCGTTCATTATCCATCACAGTAAATTGATTGCTTTTATCGAGGATTAACCCGTTAGTTAAAAGCAGTTCAACGCATTTTTTCTCCCACATTTCGTCCCGAAAAAACCATCCAATGGAAAACTCACCGTTTTGTTCCGTCAATTCCACCTCTTTTTTTAGCGGGCGATCCATAGCAAAAAGATGCTTCCCGTACCGGAATTTCAGGTTGAGAACAGGTACGAGATGCAAACCGGTTTCGAGCGTGAGAACGGCTTCCGGACGATGTGTTTGTTCAAATACGCGAAACCCTTCGGCCACCACATCAAATTCTTTCACGCATTGCAACACGAATTTCCGGATGTATTCGGGGACGTTTCGCGACGGCACTTCAACCTGTTTTTTGACGAAAAAAGGACGTAGTTTTTTCTCGTCCACATCTTCAAAATAATGCAGCCGTTTTCCGATAACCGCCAAAGCGGGTTTAGAGCAAAGCGGTGCGAAAAACTCACCGAAAAGGTCCACCAAATCATCGCCGTTTTGCACGCGAACCGAGTAAGTAAACGCGTCGGCGTGGCGAAACAGGAAAATCATTTTCGACGGATGACGGAGTATTTCAATGGCTTGGTTTGCCCGGAAATCGCGTTCGCGTATTTTTTCGCGCCAAAACAACGGTATTTTCATCTCCCGCAACAGCAACAGCATCTCTTTGTGGCGAGCTTCTATGAAAGGACGGATGTAGTTTTTTATGGTTTCGGGAGTAATTTTTTGCAGGAAATCGGCTTCGGTTATTTCACGTGAAAAAGCTTTCATCAATTCCTTGTCGGAAATTCGTTGGGCCGCTTTCACCAGATTCTTTTCAGCGTCCGACAAATTTTCGTAGTTCATTCCTTTTCCGCAAGCCGTTTCGGTAATGGCGTACGCTTCTGTTACGGAGTTGAACGAAGCAAAAACGGGCTGCAAAACGTAACCGAATTTGGGATGAAGGCTGAGGGTTATGATGAGGCGGTCGGACATAATAGATTACGGTTTCAGAAGCCGGTGGCTACGCTTTCGTGAATGAATGATAGCGAAGCCACAGGCATCGTCTCCCGTTA
>JAUNRY010000100.1:0-5592 GCA_030539475.1 Bacteroidia bacterium
TGAGCGTTGAAGGCAAAGAATACCTGGTGCAAGACGGTGATGTGATGCATTTTAGATTTAATGTGTGATCGTCATTTAGGAATAAAAGAGTGAGTTCCCATCCTCTTTTATTATTTAAAATCATTATAAATTAGCTTTATTTTATTCATTTATGTTATAAAACATATAAAAATATTTTTGATTAAACGTTTAACCTTATACTTTTGCGTTAATTAACGTTATAGACACTGATAGAGAATGGAACATGTGTCCTTAAAAGATATTGCAAAAGCAGTAGGAGTTTCTGTTGCAACTGTCTCGCTTGTTTTAAATGGAAAAGACAAGAATGGGCGAGTGAGTAAAGAAATGTCCGAAAAAATAGTGGAGAAAGCCAAAGAGCTAAACTACGTTCCCAATAGTTTGGCCAAAGGGCTGAAAATGGGACACTCGAAAACCATCGGGCTAATTGTGGCCGATATTTCAAACGTTTTTTTCGGCACGCTTGCCCTGCACATTCAAAACTACGCCGAAAAGGAGGGATATACCGTTGTTATCGGCAATACGAACGAAAAATTGGAGGAAATGCAAAAAGTGATAATCTTCCTCAATTCCCGTCAGGTTGACGGACTTATCATCACGCCCGCCGAAGAAAGTGAAAAACTTATAAAAGAACTGATGGAGCGCAATAAACCGTTGGTTTTAGTAGATAGAAGTTTTCCCGAATTAAACATACCGTCTGTCCTTATCAATAATTACGAAATTTCTTATTATTCCACCCAAAAATTAATTGATAAAGGATGCAGAAATCCGGCGTTTGTATCGTATAAGCAAAATCAATTTCACACCAACGAGCGCAAGAGAGGCTTTATTGAGGCTGTAAAATCTGCCGGAATGTATAAACCCGAAAACATAAAAGAAGTAAGGTATCAATATCTGACAGATGATATGAATAAAGCCATTTCGGAATTAATTAACAGCAATGAAAACATCGATGGAATTTTCTTTGCTACCAACTCCCTCTCCCTCGCGGGGGTAAAGTCTCTATTTAAACACAACATCAACATACAACGCGATATTCAGGTTATGTGCTTCGATGAAACCGAAGCTTTTAATTTACTCCCTTTTTCCGTTCCTTTCATTAAACAGCCCATAGAAAAAATGGCCAAAGAAGCGTTGAAATTACTTCTGTATCAAATAGAAAACAAAGGGGAGAAAGTAGGAAAGTCTTCCATCGAAGCACAATTAATTATTTAAATTTTTTTTTACACAATAGGTTAAACGATTAATTCATTAAAATACAACCAAAAAAAATCAAGTTATGAAGAATGATTATCCCAAAATCGGCATCCGTCCCATTATCGATGGCAGACGCGGCGGCATTCGCGAATCATTGGAGGAAACAACCATGAACCTGGCGAAAAGCGCCGCCAAACTCTACTCAGATACCCTAAAATATCCCGACGGAACGCCTGTTCAATGTGTTATTGCCGACACCACAATCGGAGGAGTGAAAGAAGCGGCTTTATGTGCCGAGAAATTCGAAAAAGAAGGAGTGGGTTTAACTTTATCGGTAACTCCCTGCTGGTGTTACGGATCCGAAACCATCGACATGAATCCGCACATTCCAAAAGCTATTTGGGGGTTCAACGGCACCGAGCGGCCGGGAGCGGTTTATCTGGCTGCCGCTTTGGCCGCCCATAACCAGAAAGGATTACCCACTTTTGGCATTTACGGAAGAGAAGTGCAAGATATTGGTGACGCAACTATTCCCGACGATGTGAAAGAAAAACTCCTGCGCTTTGCCCGCACGGGATTGGCAGTAGCGCAAATGCGTGGAAAATCTTACTTGGCAATCGGTTCCGTATCCATGGGAATTGGAGGCTCAATGGTAAATCCCGAATTCCTGCAGGAATATTTGGGTATGAGAACCGAACAAATTGATTCCAGCGAAATACTTCGCCGCATTGACTTGGAGATTTACGATAAAGATGAGTACGATAAAGCAATGAGTTGGACACGCGAGAACTGTATGTCGCGCGAAGGTGAAGATTTCAATCCGGAACACTTGAAACACCAACGGGAGCAAAAAGATAAGGATTGGGAATTTGTGGTTAAGATGACGTTAATCATGCGCGATTTAATGATTGGAAATCCCAAACTTAAAGAGATGGGACACGAAGAAGAATCGATGGGACACAATGCTATCGCCGGCGGATTTCAAGGACAACGCCAATGGACTGATTTCCTTCCAAACGGCGATTTTTCCGAAGCCGTTTTAAACTCATCTTTCGATTGGAACGGAATACGCGAAGCATTTACATTTGCCACCGAAAACGATCACCTCAACGGTATAAGTATGTTGTTTGGGCATTTACTTACCAATACCGCGCAAATTTTTGCCGATGTGCGCACCTATTGGAGCGCCAACTCCATTGAACGAGCCACCGGATGGAAACCCGATGGAATTCTGAAAGACGGCGTTATTCACCTCATCAATTCCGGCTCATGCACGTTGGACGGCACCGGACAGCAATCCGATTCCGAAGGAAATCCGGTAATGAAACCGCATTGGGAAATCAGCGAAGAAGAGGTTAAAAAAATGCTTGAAGCAACCTCCTGGCACCCCGCTAATTTGGAGTATTTCCGCGGTGGAGGATACTCATCGCAATTCCTCACACGCCCGGGAATGCCGGTTACCATGTGTCGCCTAAACCTTGTAAAAGGATTGGGTCCCGTGCTGCAAATTGCCGAAGGTTGGACAGTTACCTTCCCCGACGAAGTATTCGACGTCATTAACAAACGCACCGATAAAACCTGGCCATCTACGTTTTTTGTACCGCGCACAACCGGGAAAGGCCGTTTTACCGATGTTTATTCCGTGATGAATTACTGGGGAGCCAACCACGGAGCCATCAGTTACGGACATATCGGCGCCGATTTAATTACGCTGGCGTCAGCGCTTTCCATCCCGGTAAATATGCACAATGTGGATGAAAGCAAAATTTTCCGTCCGTCGGCTTGGGCTTCTTTCGGGGCGGATAACGAAGGGGCAGATTATCGTGCTTGCGTAACTTATGGGCCGTTGTATAAGTAATTAATAATGAATAATAACAGATGAAAAAAAATCGTTTCAGCAAAAGAAACTCAATTTATATAGTTGTTTGGCTTTGCTCTTACATTTTTTTATTAGTGCTTGGCTGCTCAGATAATATTCCGATTGACACCGATGACACCGAACCTAATGTTCCGGAGCCGGAAATACCGGAAATAATTGGTAGCATCCCAAACACGGTATCTTCGGATATTGTTATTACTCAGCATGCTACCAAGATTTCTCAATTAACAGGCGATTATGACAGGCATTTAAATAAGCCGACATTGAGTCAAACTAACACACGATACCGAATAGAAGGTACCGATTTGGGAGTTCCTTTTCAAGATGGTGAAACTACATGGCTATTATTTGGCGATACCTGGGGGCCTAAAGCGGGTTTACATAATGTAATCGGTTATACTACCGATAAAACACCGGAAGATGGTTTAAAACTCGACTTTTTAACTGATGAAGTGGGTATATACCAAGGAATTATGATTCCAGGTGTTAATACCACAGGAGCGTTTGAAGTACCTACCGGAGGGATAGTGATAGAAGACGATTTTTTCATTTGGCTGACAACAGATCATAGTGAAGAAGTTACCATGGGACGGTCGGTGGTGGCCATGGCCGGTAGAAATAATGCAATGAAAGCTCAGTTTTCTAAAGTATATGATTTGTCAACGTCAAAGTTTATAAATGTATTACCGGTTCGCATTAAAAACTCAGATTGGAATTTTCTTCCCCCTCATGAGGGCGACGGGTTGCTTCTTTTTGCATCCGGCGCTTACAGGAAAAGTCATGTTTACTTAGCTTATCAACCTCTATCAGGAATAAAAAATAAAAATTCCATTCGCTATTTTGCAGGGATAAAAGACGAAAAACCTCTTTGGAATAAGAACGAAAAAGATGCCCAGCCGATTTTTCGTTTGTCAGATCCGGGTGTAGGTGAGTTATCTGCATCATATAATAAGTTCATAAAAAAATGGATTTTGATGTATAATCATGGTGATCCGCGAGGAATAAATTTACGTACTTCAGATACTCCGTGGGGACCATGGTCTGATCCAGAGGTGGTATTTCGTCCTTGGGAAGATGGTGGTTACTGCCATTTCATCCATACCGATTGGAGGTTCGATAATTGTGACAACGTACACAACCCCGGTCGTGAAAATGAGTGGGGTGGCGAATACGGGCCTTATGAATTTAGTCATTTTGCAACCGGTAACGATAAAAGTACTACTATTTATTTTACTATGTCAACCTGGAACCCATACGAAGTGGTGTTGATGAAAGCAAGCCTACGCCTCAAGTAGGATAATATTAGACAGATTATTGAGAGCAGATATATTATAATAAATGAAAAATTATTTAATCAACGCTTATGAAAAATAAGATAAACCCGTTCCTAATCATGCTGATATGTATTGGGAACATTATGTGCTTGAATGCACAGTCGCAGCGTCAGATAACCGGTCGTGTTATGGATGAAACCGGTGAACTCTTAATAGGGGTTAACGTGTTGGAGGTAGGAACAACAAATGGAACCGTTACCGATATTAATGGAACCTATACTATCACGGTAAGCACCGAAAATCCTGTGCTCAGGTTTACCTATGTAGGATTTCAAGAGAGAGATGTAAAGGTAGGAAACGCCGGAATCCTCGACGTTTCCATGAGCGAAGATATTGAAGCGCTCGACGAAGTGGTAGTTATTGGTTATGGATCTCAAACAAAAGCAACGCTAACCGGTTCAATATCTCAAGTATCGCCTCAAGTGATAGAACGAGTAGCCAGTCCCACTCTCTCAACAACGTTGGGTGGCATGATGCCCGGAATGATTACCAGGCAGTCTAGCGGTGAGCCCGGTTACGATAGTGCCGAACTACTTATCCGAGGAATTGGAACATGGGCCGGCAACCGTCACCCATTGGTTCTAGTAGATGGTGTTGAACGCGATATAAATATTCTCAATTCACAAGAAATAGAGAGTTTTACAATCTTGAAAGATGCTTCGGCAACTGCGGTATACGGAGTTAGGGGTGCCAACGGGGTTATTCTTATTAATACCAAAAGAGGCCAAATAGGAAAACCAAAGGTAACATTAAGAACCGAATTCGCTAACTTGCATGGTTTGAGATTTCCCAGTTACATTAACGGATTTGAGTTTGCAACACTAATGAACGAGGCAGTGGCGCACGGTACCGGATCCACAAATAATCTGCCTTGGTCGGAAGGCGATTTACTGAATTTTAAAAATGGTTCGGACAGGTACTCTTATCCAAGCGTTGATTGGACCGATGAAGTGCTCAAAAGAAATGCTTTTCAAACCATTAATAATCTGAGTATATCGGGCGGTTCGGATATCGTGCGCTATTTCGTGAACGTAGGCTACACAATGAAAGAGGGGTTATATAAACGTGATCCTCAATATGAGTATAATACCAACTCCATGTCGAGTCGTTATAATTTTAGATCCAACGTATATGTGTATGGTACAAGTGAATTAAAGGCAGACT
>JAUNRY010000100.1:5602-7639 GCA_030539475.1 Bacteroidia bacterium
CCCACACCTTGTTTAAAGGCTTCAACGAATACCAGAATTAACGGCAGAATTAGGTTTGGGCGGTATCATCGAAGATAGAACCTATCCCGGCCATGGCGCTCCAATGATATTTAATTCTATGAAAAAAATATCGCCCATAAATTTTCCAAAGCAAAATCCGGATGGATCACCCGGCGGTGGAGTTTCATACCTTCAGGATAATCCCTGGGCGCTCTCTACCCAAAGCGGGTACGACAAACAATTTAGGAATACCCTGCAAGGAACTTTCCGTTTGGGTTGGGATTTGTCGAGGCTAATTACTCCGGGTTTATCCGTTGCAGCTAAGTTTTCGTATGATTTTTACTATTTTAATTCTACCGTTCGCCGAATTGATTACGAAGTAAAGCAATACTTGGGAAGGGATGAAGTAACGGGTGAAGATAGGTACAATGTGGTAAGGCCGCAAGGTTCCATGGGGTATACTACTTTTCAAGACCCAAACAACCGATCTTACTATTACGAAACTGCGGCAAATTATGAAAGAAGGTTCGACAAGCATTTATTCTCCGGGCTATTTCTGTTCAACAGAAGTGATCATACACACCTTTCCGCAGGAAGTTCTTTGTACAATTTACCTTACAGACGACAAGGCTGGGTTGGAAGAACAACGTACGATTACGACCATCGCTACCTGTTTGAATTTAATTTTGGATACAATGGATCGGAAAATTTTCCGGAGGGGAGTAAATATGGTTTCTTCCCATCAGGATCAGCCGGATGGGTGATTTCCAACGAACGCTTCTGGAATGCAGACATTGTAAACCACCTGAAGATAAGAGGATCTTATGGTTTGGTAGGTAATGACCAGATTGGAGGAGATCGTTTCCTCTTTTTATCATCTGTAAACAAGGTAGTAAACGGGTATTTTTATGGGCTATCGCAACAACACGTGCCGGGATGGAGCGAAGATAAGATAGGCGTATCAAACGTAACATGGGAAACTGCAGCTAAATTGGATATAGGCATAGACTTGGAAATGTTCAATGGAATGGTCAGCTTACAGGCCGATTATTTCAATGAAAACCGCGAAGGAATCTTGTTGCGAAGAGGAGTAGTGCCCAATATTACCGGCATGACTTCTAACCAAATTCCTTGGGCAAATCTTGGGAAAGTAAAAAATAGGGGTTTCGATGGAAAAATAGAAGTGAGAAAAACAACCAGCTATGGACTTTATTATTTAATTACCGGAAATGCAACCTTTGCTCGGAACAAAATTATTGAAGACGATTCTCCTATTCCAAAATATGACTATCAAAATACGAGAGGCAAGCGTATCGATCAACCATTTGGCTTGGTAGCACTTGGTTTTTTCGAAAACCAAGAAGATATTGATAACAGTCCCAGACAGAACTTCATGGCCGTGGTTCGTCCCGGTGATATTAAATACCAAGATGTGAACAACGATGGCATTATCGATGATTTCGACAGAGTAGCCATAGGCTATTCACGAACACCCGAGTTTATGTTTGGTTTTGGAGGAACAGTAGCTTACAAGGGGTTTGACATGACTCTTAATTTTACCGGAGCAACCCGTACTTCCACTTTTCTCGACATGGAAGGTATGTACCCCTTTCATCTGGAATATCCAAATTATAACGTTTTGCGCGAATATTTTGATAACCGATGGATTAGTGGCGCAGACAACAGCAACGCAAAATATCCGGCTGTTATTAATGGGAATAATCCCAATAATTATCGAACAAGCACTCTTTATTTAAAAGACGCGAGCTACCTAAGATTAAAGGTGGCGGAATTGGGATATAACTTCCAAAAATCGGTAACGGATGCCTTATTAATTGAAGGATTACGAATATTTGTAAATGGTACTGATCTTTTAACTTTCGACAAATTAAAGGTAATAGATCCTGAATCTAACTATGGAACAGGAGGTTACCCGCGGCAGAGCGTTTTGAATTTTGGTGCACAAGTTAATTTTTAAAACAACTCAATAATGAAAAAATATATACTCTTTTTAATTATTTCTATGGTTTCGGTACT